>NZ_JBFTEP010000008.1:0-49225 GCF_047229365.1 Cellulomonas pasadenensis
GTGCTGCGGTGACGTCGTCCCCGCCGCCCCCCGCTCCGCAGGCGGACCCGGCCGACGCCCCCGCCCGGCACGCGCGCCGCTCGCGCTGGCGCGGTCGTGCCCGCGGGCTGACGCTCGCCGCGCTCGCGGTCGCGTCCCTCGGCGCCGGCTCGCTCGCCTCCGTGGCCCTCGACGACCCCGCCGACGACCCCGCGGACCCCGTCGCGTCGGCGGCCGCCGACGCCCCCACGGCGACCCCGACGCCCACGCCGACCCCGACCTGCACGCCCGCCCCGCTCGAGCGGCGCGCCGCGGCGACCCTCGTCGTCGGGCTCCCCGGCGTCCGCACCGCCGACGACCCCCTCGCGCAGGAGGTCGTCGCGCTCGGCGTCGGCGGCGTGTTCCTGTCCGAGCCCAACGTCGGCACGGCGGACCAGGTCAGCGCCCTCACCGCGGGCCTGCGCGCCGCCGCGGGGGGTCCGCTGCTCGTCTCCACCGACGAGGAGTCCGGCCGGGTCGCCCTCATGCGCGACGTCGTCGGCGCGGGGCCGTCGCCGCGGCGGATGGCGCAGCGCGAGACGCCCGAGCAGGTCCGCGCGCGTGCCGCCGTGACCGGCACCGCGCTGGCGCAGGTGGGCGTGGACCTCGACCTCGCACCCGTCCTCGACCTCGACGACGGGCCGTCGGGCGGCGTCATCGGCGACCGCTCGTTCAGCGCCGACCCCGCCACGGCCGCCGCCTACGGCCTCGCCTACGCGGCCGGCCTCGCCGACGCGGGCGTCACGCCGACCGTCAAGCACTTCCCCGGCCACGGGCGTTCGACCGTCGACTCGCACCGGGAGTCCTCGCTGGTCGAGGCGTCCCTCGACGAGCTCCACGCGACCGACCTCGCGCCGTTCCGGCAGGCGATCGACGCGGGCGTGCCCGTGGTCATGCTCAACCACCTGCAGTACGCGGCCCTCGACCCGGACCTGCCGGCGTCCCTGAGCCCGCGCGCGTACGCGCTGCTGCGCGAGATGGGCTTCGAGGGCGTCGCGATCACCGACTCCGTCGGCATGGGCGCGGTCAACCTGCGCTGGGACTTCCCCGACGCCGCCGTCGCGGCGGTCGGCGCCGGCGCGGACGCGGTGCTCGCGACCGACGGCCGGCAGGCCGTGCGGATGCGGGACGCGCTCGTGCAGGCGGTCCTCGAGGGGCGCCTCCCCGAGGAGCGGGTCTCGGAGGCGGCCGCGCGGGTCGCGGCGCTCGCGGGCGGCGACCCGGTGGCGATGTCGTGCCTGGAGGTGGACCTGCCGCAATCGGCGGCGACGTCCGCAGCCGCGGCTGCGCCCACCGCGACGCCGGCGCCCCCCGAGGACTGAGGGGCGCCGGCGCCGGTGCTGTCCGCGTGCCGTGCGGTCAGCGTGCCGCGAGAGCGGCGACCTCCTCGGGCGTCAGCGCGCCGCGGTGCACCTGCAGCTCGTCGACGGCGCCGGCGAACGGCGTGTCCCACCAGTTGACGCCGAGGGCGAACGTGCCGGTCGGCGTCGTGAGCACGTCGGGGAAGCCGGTGCCGGTGAACCGCTGCGCACCGTCGACGTAGACGGCGACGTCGCCGCCGTCGACGGTCACCGCCAGGTGCGTCCACGTGCCCGCGGGGATCTGGCCGCCCGTGCTCGCGTCGTACCAGGACGTGCCGGACCACACCATCGTGGTGCCGTCGGGGCCGCGCGGGACGAGGCTCACCCAGCTCTCCGCGTCGCGGGCGGCGAAGAACGTCGTCGTGTACTGCGTGACGACGTCGGGACGCACCCACAGCGCGGCGGTCCACGACGGCCCGTCGACGAGCCCGGTCGGCAGCTGCACGCCGCTCGCGCCGTCGAGGTGCACCGCCTGCCCGTGCACGCCGGGCACGTACGTGACGGCGCCGCCGGTGGTGCCGAGGCGCGGCCCGGTGACCGTGCCCGCCGGCTGCGCGCCGGACGCCTCGGCGAGGTCGCCCTCGAACGACCACGCGCCTGCCAGGGCGACGGGCGTGCGCTCGAGGACCGTGACCGTGAACGTCGCGGTGGCGGTGCGCCGCTCGTTGCGGACGGTCGCCGTCAGCGTGACGGTGGCGTCGCCGTCGCCCTGCGCGGGACGCGTGACCTCGCCGGTGGGGGAGACGACGGCCGGGTCGCTCGACGCCCACGTGATCGTCGTGCCGTGCGTGCCGGCCGTCGGCAGCGTGAGGTCGGCCGCGACGGCGGACGTGTCGCCGAGGTCGAGGTCGGCGACGACGGCCCGGACGGCGTCGCGTGCGCTCATCGACGGCACCGCGCTGCCCCACAGCGAGACGCCGGCGCGGGACTGCACGGTGAACGTGACGACCCACTCCTGCCGGTCGGGCTGCCACTGGCGCAGGAGCGCGCCGTCGTACGTGGCGCCGTCGACCTCGAGCCGCACGCGGTCGGGGCCCGTGAGCCGCCAACGGCCCTCGCGCGCCCCCGTGACGCGCCCGTTCGGCTGCAGGCGCACGTCGACGGCGCGCGTGACGTCGGCCGAGATCTCCTTGCCGTGGTCGACGAGCGCGTAGTCGCCCACGACGTCGGCGAGGCGGAACCGGTCGCCGCCGCCGCCCAGCGGCTGCGCCGGCGGGTCGCCCGCGTACCGGTACGGCGCGACGACGGGCCAGCCCTGCGCGTTCATCCGCATCTCGTGGACGCGCACGTTGTGGGTCTCGCCCTGGCCGGGGAACCGGCTGTGGAAGACGAGGAAGTGCTCTCCCGTCTCCGGGTCGGTGTACGTCGAGTTGTGCCCGGGCGACACGTACCCCGTGCCGACGCCCGTGCCGGGGTCGCCGACCTCGCGCGGGAACAGGTGGTTGCCCATGACCTTGACGCCGTAGGGCTCGATCGACGCGTCGTCGAAGATCGGCAGCGACGGGTCCGAGCGCACCTCCGACATGGGGTTGCCCTCGGCGTCGACGTAGGGCCCGTCGGGGTTCTGCGAGCGCGCGACGCGCACGTTGTAGCCGCCGTCCGCGTCGAGCCCGCCGAACGAGAGGAACAGGTAGTAGTAGCCCGTGCCCTCGTCGTACATGACGTTGGGCGCCTCGATGCGGCTGTGGTTGCCGCCGAGCAGGTGCTTCCCGTACCCCTGGCCCGGCACGGGGAAGCCCGTCGTCTCGTCCATCTCGAGGACGAAGACGCCGCCCGAGTACGAGCCGTAGACCATCCACAGGTCGCCCTCGGCGTCGTAGAACGTGTCGGGGTCGACGGCGTTCGGGTGGACGCGCGCGTCGTAGGTCGTGCCGTCCTCGCTGGGCTGGTCCCACATGCCCGAGCGCAGGAAGATGCCGAGGTCCTCGTACGGGCCGTCGACGGAGTCGGCCACGGCGACGCCCATCGCCGAGCGCGGGGAGTCGCCCTTGCAGGCGTTGTAGTACATGTAGAAGCGCCCGTCGCCGAGCTGGACGACGTCCGCCGCCCAGAGGGTGTCGGTCTGGGCCCACTCGAACGTCTCGGCGAGCTCGGCGGTGACGTCGTCGAAGATCGGGTTGTCGGACGTGACGCCCGCGGCGACCTGCTTCCAGTTCCGCAGGTCCTGCGTCTTCGCGACCTGCAGGTGGGAGCCGAACACCCAGACCTCGTCGCCGGCGACGACGACCGACGGGTCGTGGACGGTGGCGTCGGTGAACGTCGGCGTGGAACCGCCCGGCGGGGCGGCCGCGGCCGGGGGTGCGGCGGTGCCGACGAGCGCGGCGGCGAGGACGAGGGGGACGAGACCGCGGACGGTCCGGGGGGCTGGGGTGCGCACGGCGGCCTCCTGGTGCAGCGCTGGACTGGAGGGGTGCGGGCACGGACGGGCGATACGTCCGGGTTGCCGCTCCGGCCGACGGTACGGGGCGATGTGCAACGTTGTAAAGATCGGGTGAGGTCCGCGCCGGCCCATTCCCGGGCGCCCGTGCGGCCCGCACACTGGGACGGCGCCGACGGTGGGGGCCCGGCCGGGTCCGCCGCTGCGCGGACGCGCCCCCCCGCCCCAGATCGGAGCCCTCGTGCCCCTGCGCCCCCGTCACCCGCGCCCCGCCGGCGCCCGTCTGCGGCTCCTCGCCGGACCGCTCGTCGTCGCGCTCGCCGGCGCCGTCGCCGCGACCGCCCTCGCGCCCGGTGCGGCCGCCGCCGACGCCCGGCCCACCCGGCCCGTCACCACGATGTGGGTGTGGGACAACTCGGTCCCGCGCGAGGTCGACGCGCGCGGCACCGGCTACGTCCCCGCCGAGCCGGCGACGCTCGCGGCGTGGGTCCGCGAGCAGGGGCTCACCACCGTGCACCTGTCGGCGCCGTGGGCGGCGGACGTCGGCGTCATCGACCCGTGGATGACCGCGGCCGTCTCCGCCCTCAACGCCGAGGGCGTCGACGTCGGCGTGCTCGGCGGCGACCCGCCGTGGCTCGACGAGCCGCACCTCGCCGTCTGGTGGCTGCAGGCCGCCATCCGGGGCCGCGACGTCTCGCACGTGCAGCTCGACGTCGAGCCGTGGACGCTGCCCGCCTGGCAGACCGACCGCGCCGGCGTCCTCACGCGCTGGTTCACCATGCTCGACACCGCGAAGGCCGCCCTGCCCGAGGGCGTCGGGCTCGGCGTCGACGTGCCGTACTGGCTCGCGTGGGAGCCGGCGCCGGCCGGCGGCACGGTGGCGGAGGCGGTGTTCGCGCGCGCCGACTCCGTCGGCATCGTGACGTTCGTCGACCACGCCGAGGGCCGGGACGGGATCCTCGCGCTGTCCGCCGACGCGCGCGCCCAGGCGGTCGCGGCGGGCGTGCCGTTCACGATCGGCGTCGAGACGGACACCCCCGAGGTCGCCGGCGGCGCCGAGTGGACCTTCGGCGACGACGACCCCTCCGTGCTCGCCACCGAGGTCCAGGCGGTGCACGACGCGCTCATCGGCACCCCCGGCTACCGCGGCGTGGCGGTGCAGCACTACCGCACGTGGCGGGAGCTGGTCGGCGCGGGCTCCTGACGGCCCGCCCTGGCGCCGCCGCGTGCCCGTCGACGTGGTCACCGCGCGACCACGTCGACGGACGCCGCGGTCGCGGCGGCGCCTAGCGGTGCCCGTGCCCGCGGCGGTCCAGGTCCACGGTCCAGACCTCGCCGTCCAGCGTGACGACGTAGGCCGTCCCGCGCACGACCTCGAGCGACGTCGGCCGGTCCAGACCCTCGGCGACCACGGCGAACCCGCCCGTGCGCGCGGCGCGGAGCAGCTGTCCGGTGTCCGGGTCGGCGGGCGAGCCCTCGGGGTTCCCCACGGTGAACAGGCCCTGCGACAGGCCGTAGAGCGCGTGCCGCCCGAGTTCGACGTCGACGAGGAGCCGCCCGCCCGCGACGACCGTCCGGGTGCCGCCGTCGCGCAGGTCGACCCGCGTGACCCGGCCCGTCTCCGGCAGGTGCGGCACCGGTCCGGCCTCGGCCACGAGCACCGTGCGGCCCGCCACCTCGATCCCAGTCGGGACGACGTTGCCGAAGGTCGCCGCCTCGCCGACGTCGCCCCCGTCCGTCACGCGCAGGAGCCGGTTGTGGTGCCCGTCGGTGACGAGGAAGCCGCCGCGGTACGTCTCGATCGCGTACTGCACGCCGCTGGGCACGACGAAGTCGGTCGCCGGCGGGTGCGCCAGGGAGTACGCGCCGAGGTCGGCGACCGGCGTCACGGCGGCCGGCCCGTCCACGCGGTACACGCCACTGACGTCGTCGCCGCCCACGCTGCTGTCGACGAGCGTGACGAGCGCGTACGCCGTCCGCCCGAGGAACACGACGTCGACCGCGCCGCCGGGGGTGCCGGCGAGGCGCGTCGGGAGGCCGGACGCGAACGTCGTCACGGCGCCCGTGCGGCGGTCGACGCGCGAGATCTCGCCGCTCTCCGGCTCGGTCACGTACAGCGCGCCGTCGGGGCCGACGGTGCTGCCGGCGCCGCCGGAGAGGCCGGTCGTCAGCACGTCGACGGCGGCTCCGCCACGGTCTCCGGTGGTGGCCGTGCCGGGTGCGGCGGACGCCGCGACGGGCGTCGCGAGCGCCAGGACGACCGCGCTGAGCAGGACGGTGGTGCGTCGGGGACCCACGTGGATCCCTCCCCTCGTCGTCGAGGTCGGGTACCTGTGTGCGTCCCACCGGGAGCGTGTCCCGATGGGCCGGAACCGTCGCCGTCCTCGACGCTAGACCTGTCCGGGCGCCGTGTCACCGGCCGTCGGGCGCGTGCGCTCAACCGACGCGGTCGCCCTCCAGTGGCCCGCCCGCCGCGCGCCACTCCACCAGCCCGCCGGCGAGGTTCACGACGTCGAACCCCAGGCGCGTCAGCAGCCCGGACGCCCCGCGGGAGAGCAGCCCGCCCGTGCACACGGTGACGAGCAGCCGGTCGTCGGGGAGCTCGACCGCGCGGTCCTCCAGCTCCTGCAGCGGCACCGGCACGGAGCCCGGGATGTGCGCGCGGGACCACAGCCGGACGGTCCGCACGTCGACGACGAGCGCACCGGCGGCGACGAGCCGCACCGCCTCCGCGGCGCCGACGGACGGTGCGCCGCGCAGGTGGTCGCGGAGCGTCACCGGCGCGCCTCCCGCCGCACGTTGACCACCGTCAGCACGCCGCCGACCACGGGCAGCAGCGCGTGCACACGCGTCCGGGCCAGCAGCCCGCGGCCGAGCAGCGCGGTCACCGCGACGGCCAGGTAGAGCGCACCGTGCACGGGGCCGAGGGCCGACGTGATGCCGTCGGCGTGCACGGTCACGAGGTTGCCGAGCAGGACGAGCACGCTCACGGTCTCGAGCACGGACAGCACCTCGAGCCCGCGGAGCAGCGGCGTCACGACTCCGCGCCCGGGCGGACGACCATGAGCACCACGACGGCCGCCCACAGCAGGTTGAAGACGCCGGCCAGGCCGCGCAGCGCGCGCAGCCGGGAGCCGTCGTCCGGGGTGTCGAGCGCTTCGCGCTGCGCGGGTGCGATGCGCAGGACGAGCACGCCGCCGGCAACGGCCGTGAGCACCATCGCCAGGGTGATCCACACCTCGGTGAGGCGCCCCTGCACGGCGGCCAGGACGAGGCCGATCACCGGGACGGCCAGCGCGAGCCGGCCGTACACGCGCGTGACCCGGTGCAGCGCCGCGGCCACGGACGCGCTGCGCTCGCCGCCGGCGGGTGCGTCGGCGGGTGCGTCGGCGACGGGGGCGTAGCGGGGGAAGAGGCTGGTGGTGACCGCCACGGGCCCCACGAAGAGGATGCCCGCGACGACGTGCGCGGCGAGCAAGACACGTTCCATACCTTCAGGCTAACTGAAGGTTGCTCCTCTGACCATGGCCTGCATCTCGGCGCGCAGGGCGTCCAGCAGCCCCGGGTGGACGGCGGCGAAGCGTGCGTCGAGGGCCGCGACGACCTCGGCGGCCTCGGCGAGCAGGCGCTCGCCCGCGTCCGTCACGCGCAGGCGCGAGGCCGCACCGGCGTGCGCGGTGGCGTCCTCGACGAGGCCCGCCGCCGCGAACGCCGCCACGGTGCTGTGCGCGCTCTGCACGGTGATGCGCGAGCGGCGGGCGAGCTCGCTGAACGAGATGCCGGGCGTGCCGCGGATGTGGCCGAGCAGCCCGTACTTGCGCGTGCTGAGCCCGAGCGGCTTGAGGGCGTCGGCGAGGGCCGCGTCCCACGTCCGCGAGAGCGTCAGCAGGGCCACCGTGGGGCTGAACGGCGGTTCCTGGGCCATGTGCGCAGGCTAGTCGCGCTTCGCCGCGCCCCAGCCGTGCCAGTGGTCGACCTCGACGAGCACGCTCACGCGCGGCTGGTCGCGGACCGGGTACGGGTTGCCGCCGTAGTGCGTCGACAGCCGGTCGATGTCGACGAGGTCGACGTCGTCGCGGATCTCCACGACGCGCCCCTGCACGCTGACGTGGGTGTACCAGTTGTCCTCGGCGAGGGCCGTGAGCGAGACCTGCGGGTTGGCGCGCAGGTGCTTGAGGCGCGCGCGGGACGCGTCGAGGTTGAGCAGCACCCGGCCGTCGTCCTCGAGCAGGTACCAGGTGGCGACGGTCACGGGGTGGCCGTCCGGGTGGATGGTGGCCATCACGGCGGGGTTCGGGCGGCGCAGCAGCTCCGCGACGTCGGCGGGCAGCGGCGGCTTCGGCATGGTGCGACGTTACCGCGCGCGCTGGTGGGCGGCCGGTCGGTCGCGAGGTCGCGGGTCTCTCGCGAGGTCGCGGGCTGGTGCCCACGACCTCGCACGCACCCCGCGACCTCGCGGCCGGTCAGGACGCGCGCGCGGCCAGGTAGCGACGCACGGCCTCGGCGGAGACGGCGTGGTCGACGACGTCCGGCTCGCCGGAGGTGGTCAGCGTGCCGACGACCTCGCCGTCGACGCGCAGCGGCACCGAGCCGCCGTGGGCCTTGAACAGGTCGTGGTCGACGTCGTCGCGCTGGTCGAACGGCGTGCCGGCCGCCTCGTGCCGGCGGCGGACCAGCAGCGACGGCTCGCCGAACCGGTGCACCACCCGCGCCTTGCCCTCCAGCCACGGCTCGTTGCCGGCGTCGGTCGTGCCCGTCTTGGCGAGGAAGACGGTCTCGCCGCCCAGCTCGACGCGCACCGCGAGGTTCGCGCCGCGCTCGCGGACCACCGCGACGGCCACCAGGCCGAGGTCGACGGCGTCGTCCTGCGTGAACTGCGGGAGGTCGAGCCGCGGCTCGGCCTCGAGGTCGGCGACGGTGAAGGTGGGGAGCTCGCTCACGCGCCCATCCTGGCGCACCCCGCGGAGCACCGCCGCAGCCCGGCCGCGCGCGCGAGGTGGCCGCCCGGCGCGGACCGGGCTCGGACGAGGACGGCGCGACGACGCCGGTGCGAGGTGCCCGGTGCGCTCAGGTCCGCGGGTCGGACGGGCGACGGGGCGCGAGCCCGGCCTGTCGTCGCGCGGCGCCGCCGTCCGTAGCAGGAGCACGGCGCCCGCCGCTGCCGCACCGGCGGAGCCGATCCACGCGACGGACGTCACCGTCACCCGGTCGTCCGGCACGGGGCAGGCCGCCGGCGCGTCGTCGTCGGGGCACGACGCCCACGGCTGGAGGAACAGCAGCGCAGCGGCGAGCAGGCCGACGGTCAGGAGCCCGGCACCCGCGGCACGCGTGCGCCGGGGACGGGAGCCCTCCGCTGCCGGGGGCGCGGGCGTCGGGCCGTCGACGGGAGGAGGCACGGGCACATCCTGTCGCACGGACGTCGCGGGCGAGCCGGCGGGCTGGGCAGTGCACGGACGCCGGACCGCGCGCTCGCCGGCTGGACCGACGCCGAACCGCCGTCGCGCAGCGGCTGCGCCGGAGGACTCCGCTCAGCCGCACGCCCAGTCGAACGTGTCCGACTCGAGGTCGATCTGCGCGCTGCCGCCGCCGAAGTTCAGGCCGGGCAGCTCGTCGATCTCGAGGAAGAACGGCGTCAGGCCGTCCGGCAGGCTCTGCACCGGCATGGACGTGCCCCCCAGGTGGTACCGGCCCAGCCCCTCCGCCCACGGTGCCCGGTCGGAGAAGTCGGGGGTGTACCGGTTGGTCCACCCCGGCGTGTCATCGGCAGCCATGGGGTCGACCGGGACACGGCCGACGTTCGGGTCGTCGCGCTCGAGGAGCCACACGGACCGCGTGGGCGTGAGCGTGTCCCAGGCGTTGGGCCCCTGGTCGTCGGCGACGTGCTCGCCCGGGCGGCGGGTGTCGGGCGGGGGAGCGACCGGCCCGCGCGCGTACTCCTCCTTCGTGAGCCAGAGCAGCGCGAACCGGCCGTCGATGACGTCCGTGCGCCGCTGCAGCTGCGGGTGGTCGACCGCGCGGGCCAGGTCCAGCTCGAAGGGGTCCTCGACGGCGTGCGGGCCCCTCGTGTGGTCGGCGGGCGCTCGCGGGTGGGCGAACTGCCCCTCGCCCTGGAAGAACGAGACGGCCGGCAGATCAGGCCCGCGACGCCGGTAGTCCGGTGGCAGGAGCAGCGTCAGGGCGTGGAACATCGGCAGCCCGGTGAGCGGCCCGCGCGGCCAGGTCCGCGGGTCGACCCCCGGGCCGGCGCTGCCGATCCAGCCGACGGGCGCGTCGGCCGGGAGGGGCCGGGTCGCCTCCAGCAGCGGGTGCTGCCCGATGCCGGTGCCGTTCTCGAACCACAGGTCGTACGCCTTCACGTCTCTCCTCCGTCGATCGCGGCACGGCCGGACGACCGAGCGCCACCAGCGCGGCGGCACCGCGGCGCCGACGCCGGCGAGGTCTCCCGCCGAGGTCGCGCACCCGGTCGGGCAGGCGTCCGGTCGTCACGGTGCCGCGCACGTCGGGCTCCACAGGTACGCGCGGGCGTCGGACATCAGCAGCACCTGGCCGGCCTCGCTCATCTCGTACGGCACCCCCTGCAGCAGCGTGCCGCCGGCCTCCGCCAGGCGCCGGAAGCCGGTGTCCGGGCGGTACAGGAACGGCAGCGCCGACCCCGTCGTCGGGTCGATGACCGTGCCGATCACGCCGCCGCGGTCGTCGGCGTCCATGACCTGGAGGTCACCGCCGGGCGACGGCACGGACGCGTACCCCGCCGTCGGCGACCAGGTGATCAGCGCGTCGCCGTCCCCGTCGACGGCGAGACCGTGGCCCGTCACGCGGCCCTGCTCGTCGATGTGCTCGGCGGTGAACAGGGCGTCGTCGGGCAGCGGCGGGAGCTCGGACACCGTACGGTCCGGGCTCCACACGAGCACCCGGTAGTGGTAACGGCCCTGCGCGTCGAGCCGGTAGCCCGCCCCGAGGACCCACCCGGCCTCGTTCAGGGACCGCGCCCGTACCAGCACGTACGAGGGGTCGGGCGTCGGGAGCACGTACCTGCGGTCGGTCCACACGAACGCCTCGGTGGCGCCCTGGCCGCCGATCACCTCGCTCGTGCCGACGACGACGTTCGCGTCGTTGACGTCGAGCACCTGGTCGTGGGTCCGCAGGGAGCGGTCGACGGGCGTGAGCGGGAGTGCGCCCTCGACGCGCACGGCCTTGGCCGGGTCGAGCGACGGCCCGTCGATGACGGCCAGGCCGGCCACGCGCCCGCCGCCGCTGACGGCGCTGATCTCCGAGGGGCGCCCGCCGTCGATGCCGCCGTACCAGCGGTAGGTGCCGGTCCGGGAGTCCCACGACGCCGCCCGCGACCGCTGGTCGTAGCCGACGACGACGCCCGCGTCGTCCACGTCGCGGGCGACGGTGAGCGGGACCGCCGTGCGGGTGCCGCACACCGATCCCTGCCAGCCCGTCACGGGTGGGCCCTCGGCAACGGCCGGCGACGCCGCCGCGGCGACGGCCAGCGAGGCCGCCAGGATCGGACCCAGGACGATGCGTCGTCGCACGGACTTCCCCCCATGTGCACGGTCGCCACGAGCGCTCGTGAGGCGCCGCGGCGGACCGGACCGACGGTACTCCCTCGTCGTCGGGCCGCTGACCGCGCAACGGCGAGCCGTCCTGTCCGGACCGTCCGGAGGGGTGCCGTCCGGCGCGGGGTCGGCAGGGAAAGGCGTCGAGCGCGTCCGTCCGGCCGCGTCGCAGGCCGTTGGGGGCACCCGGCCGACACGGCTCGGCTCGTCGGGTGGTTGCTCGGCGGCGACGCCGGCTGGGTCACCGGGCAGACGATCGCGTCCGACGGCGGGTGGTCGGCGCGCTGAGCGCCGCCGTCGCCTGACAGCATGGCCGGATGACCGGCCCCGTGGACGCCCGCTCCTACGACCTGGACGACCTGCGGGACCGCGTCCTGGGCGAACGCGGCGGGACCGTGCACGACAGCATCCCGCAGCTGGCGGACGCCGACCCGGAGCTGTGCGGGCTGGCGCTCGTCCTGCCGGACGGCACCGTGCGGGTGAGCGCCCAGGCCGACGTGGCCGTGAGCGTGCAGTCGGCGGTCAAGCCGTTCCTCTTCGCGCTCGCGCTGCTGGACACCGGTGGCGACGCCCTCGACCGCATCGGCATCGAGCCGACGGGGGAGGCGTTCGACGCGATCAAGCTCGAGACGGGCACCGGCCGGCCGCCCAACCCGATGGTCAACGCCGGCGCGCTGCTCACGGCGGCGCTCGTCGACGGCGACGACGTCGACGGCCGTACCGCGCGGATCCTGCGCGGCCTGGCCGCGTTCGCCGCGCGCGACCTCGAGGTCGACGAGGACGTCGCCCGCAGCGAGCACCTGCTCGGCGACCGCAACCACGCGCTGGCGCACCTCATGCGCGCGGAGGGCACGCTGCGCGTCGGTGCCGACGACGCCGTCGCCGTCTACGCCCGGGCCTGTGCCGTGCTCGTCGACGCGCGCACGCTGGCGGTCATGGGGGCGACGCTCGCGTGCGGCGGCCGCAACCCCGTCTCCGGGGAGCAGGTCGTGCCGGCGGAGGTGGCGCGCGACGTCGTCTCCGTCATGGCGACCTGCGGCGTGTACGACGGGTCGGGGCGGTGGATGCGGGCCGTCGGTGTCCCGGCCAAGTCGAGCGTGTCCGGCGGGATCGTCCTGTCCGTGCCCGGCGTGCTCGGCGGTGCGGTGATCAGCCCGCCGCTGGACGAGCAGGGGACCAGCGTCCGCGGCCGCATCGCGTGCGAGGCGCTCAGCGCGGAGCTCGACGTGCACGTGTTCGGCGCCCGGGCGCGCTGACGCCGACGAGCGCGCCGGCACCGCGTCCCGGGCGTCGTCGGGCTCGGTCACGCCGGCGCGGGGTCCCGGTCGTCACGGCGCCGGGCACGTCGGCGTCCACAGGACCGGGCGGCCGTCGGTCATGACGAGCACCTGGCCGGCCTCGCTCAGCCGGTAGGGCGTCCCGCGCAGCGGCGTGCCGTCGGCGTCCGCCAGCAGCTGGAAGCCGGTGCCCGGTCGGTACAGGAACGGCTGCGACCAGCCCGAGACCGGGTCGACGACCGTGCCGATGGCTCCGCCGCGGTCGTCGGCGGCGTTCACCTGCAGGTCGCCGCCGGGTGACGGCACGAACGTGTACCCGGCGGTCGGCGACCACGTGACCAGCGCGTCCTCGCGCCAGTCGGCGCCGCGACGGTGGCCGGTCACGCGGTTCTGCTCGTCGATGTGCTCGGCGACGAGCACGGCGTCGTCGGGCAGCGGCGGGAGCTCGAGCACGGTGCGATCGGGGCGCCACACGAGGGTCCGGTGGTCGTACCGGCCCTCCTCGTCGCGCCGGTAGGCCGACCCGAGGACCCAGCCCGCCTCGTTGACCGACCGGACCAGCACGTACTCGTACGACCGGTCGGGCATGGGCAGCACGTAGCGGCGGTCCGTCCACACGAACGCCTCCACGGCGCCGTCGGTGCCCACCAGGTTGCTCGTGCCGACGACGACGCCGGCGTCGTTGACGTCCTGCACCCGGTCGGAGGTCCGCAGCGAGCGGTCCACCGGCGTGAGCGGCAGCCGCCCCTCGACGCGCACGGCCTTGGCGGGGTCGAGCGCCGGGCCGTCGACCTCCGCGACGCCTGCGACGCGGTCACCGCTGCTGACGGCGCTGAGCTCGGAGAACAGCCCGCCGTCGATGCCGCCGTACCAGCGGAGCACGCCGGTCCGGGAGTCCCACGACGCCGCGCGCGGCCGGTGGTCGCGGCCGACGACGACGCCGGCGTCGTCGACGTCGCGGGCGACGTCGAGGGGGATCACCGTGCGGGTG
The DNA here is from genome assembly GCF_047229365.1 of Cellulomonas pasadenensis. Classification (NCBI taxonomy): domain Bacteria; kingdom Bacillati; phylum Actinomycetota; class Actinomycetes; order Micrococcales; family Cellulomonadaceae; genus Cellulomonas; species Cellulomonas pasadenensis. The sequence continues at coordinate 13,590 of NZ_JBFTEP010000008.1, forward strand.
CCGCACGCCGGTTGCAGCCACCCCGTCGCCGGCGGCTCGTCGGCGGCGGCCGGTGCCGCGGCCACGGACGCAGCCAGCGAAGCGGCCAGGATCGAGCCCAGGACCATGCGTCGGCGCACGGACGTCCCCCCTCGTGCGGGTCGGCGCCGCAGCGACCGACCGTCAGCGTCCTCGACGACGAGGACGGGGACGGTCTCGTCCGCAGGAGGGCATCCCGCCGAGCACCACCCGACGGACCGGACGTCCCACCCGCGGCCCGCCGACGCGGACCCTCGACGGGGACACCGTGCGCCGCGACCGCTCCCGGCTGCGTACGCCGCGGTGCCCGACCGTCCCGGCGGGCGTCCCACGTGCGCGGGCGCACGGGCGCGCGCATGCTGACGCGGGCCCACCGGCCTCCCGACGGTGGTCAGCCCGTACGCCCCGCGCACCGTCCGCCGGGCCCTGCCCCACCGAGAGGCGCACCATGACGACGTCCGACCGCCCCGCCACGCAGGATTCCGCACGCCCCGTCGACCCGCGGGCCGCCGACCGCCTGCGCGCCCTCGGCGACGAGCGCTTCGTCTCCCTCACCACGTTCCGCCGCACGGGCGTGCCCGTGGCGACCGCCGTGTGGGTCGCGCGCGACGGCGACGACCTCGTCGTCACCACCCCCGCCGGGAGCGGCAAGGTGAAGCGGCTGCGCCACGACCCGCGCGTCGAGCTGCGCCCCTGCGACCGGTTCGGCCGGGTCGCCGACGACGCGGAGGTCGTCGCGGCGACCGCCGAGATCGTCGGCCCCGACGTCGACGAACCGCGCCGCGAGGGCCTCCTGCGCGACAAGTACGGGCTCGAGTACCGCGCGATCATCGGCGTCGAGAAGCTCTCCAGACGGGGCGGTGACCGGCTGATCCTGCGCGTCTCCGCCGCCTGATCCCCGCTCGCGGCGGCCGTCCGGCAGACTCCCCGGAACTTTTCTCGCGCGACGTGTCGATCCGGTGCTTCCCCGTTCGACCTGGGGATGACAAGGTCCCGCCGAGGGACCACGGGACACGAGGAGTGAGTCAGATGCCGAAGTACATGCTGATCATGCGGGGCACCGACGAGGGCCAGGCGGCCTACGCGGAGAAGGACTTCTCCGAGATCATCGCGGCGATGGGCCGGTACAACGAGTCGATGATGAACGCCGGCGTCCTGGTGGCCGGCGAGGGGCTGTCGGACGCCGCGGAGGGCGCGGTCGTCGACTTCACGGAGGAGACCCCGGTCGTCAGCGACGGGCCCTACGGGGAGACGAAGGAGCTGTTCAACGGGTTCTGGATCCTCGACGTGCCGACCAAGGAGGCCGCGGTCGAGTGGGCCTCGCGCGCGCCGCTGCACGGCCCCGGCAACAAGATCGAGGTCCGCCGCGTCAACGGCGCCGAGGACTTCCCGCAGGACGACGAGTGGATCCAGAAGGAGGCCGTGTGGCGCGAGCAGCTCGGGACGAACTGAGCGCCGACGCCGGTGCCGGGCGACGCGCGGTCGAGGCGGTGTGGCGGATCGAGTCCGCCCGCATCGTCGGCGCGCTCGCCCGGTACACGGGCGACTTCGCGCTCGCGGAGGACGTCGCGTCGGAGGCGCTCGCCGAGGCGCTGGAGGCGTGGCCCCGCGACGGCGCCCCGCGCGACCCGGTGTCCTGGCTGCTGGCGGTCGGGCGGCGGCGGGCGATCGACGCGTTCCGCCGCCGGGCCGGCCGGGACGAGCGGTACGCCGCGCTCGGCCGGGACCTCACCGAGGGCGGTGCGCACGCCGGTGGTGACCCGCTGCCGCCCGGCGACCCGGACCTGCTGTTCGACCCCGACCACATCGAGGACGACCGGCTCGCCCTGCTGTTCGTCGCGTGCCACCCGGTGCTCTCGCGCGAGGCGCGCCTGGCGTTGACGTTGCGGGTGGTCGGCGGCCTGACGAGCGAGCAGGTCGCCGCGTCGCTGCTGGTCTCCGTGCCGACCGTGCAGGCGCGCATCACGCGGGCCAAGAAGACGCTCGCCGCCGCGGGCGTCCCGTTCGCCGTGCCGCCCGCCGCCGAGCGCGCGGAGCGCCTCGGGTCGGTGCTGCAGGTGGTGTACCTGATCTTCACGGAGGGGTCGTCGGCGTCGACGGGCGACTCGTGGCTGCGCCTCGACCTCGCGCACGAGGCCGTGCGGCTCGCGCGCCGGCTCGTGCACCTCGTCCCGGACGAGCCCGAGGCATGGGGCCTGCTCGCGCTGCTCGAGCTCACCGCGGCGCGCTTCCCGGCGCGGACCGGCCCCGACGGCGAGCCGGTGCTGCTCGCCGACCAGGACCGCAGCCGCTGGGACCGGTCCGCGATCCGCCGGGGGCGCGCGGCGCTCGCCCGTGCGGGGGCGACGGGCGACGGCGCGGCGAGCGGCCGGCGGGGGCCGTACGGGCTCCAGGCCGCGATCGCGGAGCAGCACGCCGTGGCGCCGTCGGTCGACGCCACCGACTGGGCGCGGATCGTCGAGCTCTACGAGGCGCTGGCGCGCGTGGCGCCGTCACCGGTGGTGGACCTCAACCACGCCGTCGCCGTGTGCATGGCCGCGGGTCCGGGGGCGGCGCTGCCGCTGGTGGACGCGGTCGCGGCCGGCGGCGGGCTCGCCGGCACCTACCTCGTGCCGAGCGTGCGCGGCGAGCTCCTCGCCCGGCTCGGACGCACCGCGGAGGCCCGCACCGAGCTCGAGACGGCCGCGCGGCTGTGCGGCAACGCGCGCGAGCGGGCGGTGCTGGAGCGCAAGGCGGCGGCGCTCGGGTCGGTACCGGGCGACGCGTCGGCGGTCGGTGCGCCGGTCAGCGGCGCCCGAGGCGCGTGACGTCGAGGGCAGCCGTCACGCCGTCGACCGTGACGTCGACCGACGACGCGGGCGAGTACACGGCGCCGTTCCGACGCAGCGCCGTGACCGTCACCGGCACGTCGGGGTCCACGAGCCAGTAGACGGGGATGCCGGCCTCGGCGTACTCGCTGGCCTTCATCACCCGGTCGGTGCGCTGCGTCCCGGGTGACACGACCTCGACCACGAGGGCGACCTCGTCGGCGTGCCAGCGACCTCGCCCGGCCAGCGCCGGCTCGGCGGGCACGACCACGACGTCGGGGGTCCGCACCGTCGCGGGCTCCGCCTCGTGCACCACCAGGTCGACCTCCGCCAGGGCGATCCACGATTCGGGCAGGGCGTCGTTGAGCTGCTGCACGACCTGACCGAGCACGATCTGGTGCCGCGACGCCGGGCGGGGTGGCACGTGCAGGACTCCCTCGACGAGCTCCACGGGTCCGACCTCGGGGTCGAGGCGCGCCCACTCCTCGAGCGAGACGAGACGGTGCGGCACGGAGACGCTCACGTGGACCTCCTCCCGGCTCGGCGGCGGGTCCAGCCTAGCGAGGGCGTCCCGCCAAGGGCACGGCCCGCAGGCGTCGAACCGACCGTGGCGCGTACGGGTGGGCCCCGTGGGGATCGAACCCACAACCCGCGGATTAAAAGTCCGCTGCTCTGCCGGTTGAGCTAGAGGCCCGGGTGATGAGGGACCCGTCCGTGGGACCTCGGGCATCACCGATGTCGTCCGCGAGCGGTCGAGAGGGCACCTGCAGCCGACGGGACCGACGGTACAGCGTGGTCACGGCGGTGCGGGATCGCGACGAGATCCCTGAGTCCGGTGGACGCGTCGCCCGTCGCCCCCCCGGGCGGAACGTTCGCACGGCGGCGAGGTCGGCCGCGTCCGCGACGACTGCTGCCTCGTCCCACGGTGGGGCTGGACGCGAGGAGGCACGAGCGGATGCCTGATGGCTCGAGGACCAGGAGCCGTCACGCCAGGTCGGGGTCCCCCGTGCTCCACCCGCGGGGTCACCGCTCGTGCCCCGCGCGCAGCCAGGCGACGTAGTCGGCGGCAGCCGCGGCGGTGTCGTACCGGGGCGCGAACCCGGTGTCCTCGCGGAGGCGGGTGGTGTCGAGCCAGCTCACCGGGTGCTCGCCGCGGGACGGGAGCGTCCACCGGAAGTCCGGCTCCACGGAGGTGAGCGCGGCGACGACCTCGGTGTTGCTCGTCGCACGGCCGGAGCCGACGTTGTACGTGGTGTGGTGCAGCTGCCCGGCGAGCTGCAGCGACGCGAGCGCGCGACCGGTGTCCTTGACGTAGAGCAGGTCGAGGGCGTCCTCGGCGTGCGGCGGTGCGAGGAGGCCGGACAGGTCGGGCTCGGTGCGCCGGGCTGCGGCGTGCGCGAGCGAGGGTGCGGCGAAGAACGGGTCGGGCAGGTGCCCACCCGGGCCCCAGGTGCCGGAGATGCGCGCGTTGACGACGTCGACGTCGGTCACGTCCGAGAGGTGGCCGGCGATGAGCTCGGTGATCTTCTTGAACGTCGGGATGGCGTGGAGGTGCTGCAGGGGGACCGGCGCGTCCTCGCTCAGCGCGCCGGCGGACCCGGGGCCGTAGACGCCGATGGAGCTGGCGGTCACGACACGGCGCACGCCCCAGGTCCGCGCGGCGCGGGCGACGTTGAGGAACGCCTCCAGCGCGTCGCCGGTCGCCTCGATCGGGTCGGCGTCGGTCACCGGCCACGGCAGGGCGACGGCGAGGTGCACGATCCCCGTGACCGGGTACCGCCGGCCCACGGCGAGCAGGGCGTCGAGGTCGGCGACGTCGGCCTGGACGACGTGCACGGGCAGGTCCGCCAGGTGCGGGGGCACCTGCGGGCTGCGGCGCTGGAGGAGGACGCACTCCTCGCCGGCGTCGACGAGCGCGCGGACGGTGTGGGAGCCGATGAAGCCGAGACCGCCGGTGACGAGGATCATGAGGAACGCCTTTCGCAGTGAGTGTGATGATCAGTAGTGCTGACGATCAGGTTATGCCTAGAGTGGCGCCGTGTCCAGGGAGCCGACCGTCGCCGCCACCGCCGATCCGCACGAGGTCCTCGGGTACCTCCTGAAGCACGCGTCGTCGAAGCTCACGGCGCTGACCGACGCAGCGCTCGAGCCGCTGGGGATCGACAGCAAGGACTTCGGCGCGCTCCGGGTCCTGGCCCACCGGGAGCCGACGTCCCAGCTGCAGGTGGCGCAGACGCTCGGCATCGACCGCACCACGATGGTGACGCTGCTGGACGCGCTCGAGCGCAGGGGCGTCGTCACCCGCCGACCGGACCCCACGGACCGGCGCAGGAACGTCGTGGAGCTCACCGAGCAGGGGCTGCGGACCTACGACGCGGCGCGCGTGGCGTACGGGGAGGCCGAGAGCGCGTTCCTGGCGGGGGTCGGCGCGGACGCGGCCGGCCGGCTGCGCCGGACGCTGCGGGCCCTCGTGGAGGGCTGACCGGGGCCTGCTCGGCCGCTCCGGCCACGCTCGCACCCGGCGCGAGGAGGTCCCGTTACCCGACCGGGACGGTTGCGTGACGCGTCCGTGCTGGTCGCAGGCCTGCGCGCGCCGCCACGCTGCAAGCCTTCGACAACGGGAGGTCACCGGTGCGCGCTCCGTCCAGAGGTTCCCTCGTCCCGCCGACGCGACGGGCGCGTGCGCGCGCTCGCGCCCAGCTGCCGGGCCGCGCGCTCGCCGCCGCACTCGCCCTCGTCGCCCTCGGCGGCGCGCTCGGCGCCTGCAGTGCGTCCGGCGCCGGCGACTCCGGGTACGCGCAGGAGATGGGCTTCGACGGCGCCGCGCCCGAGGAGTGGCGCGACGTGCCCACCGACACGCAGGAGGAGTACGACGACTCCCCGGAGCAGCCGTTCCAGGACGTGTCGACCAGCCCGCTGTCGACGTTCTCCTCCGACGTCGACACCGCCTCCTACAGCAACCTGCGCCGGCAGCTGCGCCAGGGCGTCGCGCCGGAGGGCGTGCGCATCGAGGAGCTCGTCAACTACTTCGACTACGACTACCCGGCGCCGGAGCCGGACGCGCAGGACCCCTTCACCGTCACGACGCAGGTCGCGGACGCGCCGTGGGCGCCGGGCCACCAGCTGGCGATGATCGGCGTGCAGGCGACGGACGCGAGGCCGACCAGCCGCGGCAACAACGTCGTCTTCCTGCTGGACGTGTCGGGGTCCATGGACGAGCCGGACAAGCTGCCGCTGCTGGCGGCCTCCTTCGAGCTCCTCGTCGAGAACCTCGACGAGGACGACACCGTCTCGATCGTCACCTACGCCGGCAGCGACGAGGTCCTCGCCGACTCCGTGCCGGGCGACCGGCGCGACGAGCTGGTCGGCATCCTGCGCGACCTGCGTGCGGGCGGCTCGACCGGCGGTGCCGCGGGCCTCGAGACCGCGTACGAGCTGGCGACGAAGAACTTCGTCGAGGGCGGCAACAACCGGGTCGTCCTGGCCACCGACGGCGACTTCAACGTCGGCCCGTCGTCCCCGGAGCAGCTCACCGAGCTGATCGAGGAGCACGCCCGGACCGGCGTCCACATCTCCGTGCTCGGCTTCGGGATGGGCAACCTCAAGGACCGCACCATGGAGGCCATCGCCGACCACGGCAACGGCAACTACGCGTACATCGACACGCTCGACGAGGCGCGCAAGGTGCTGGTCGACGAGTTCGACTCGACGATGTTCGTCGTCGCGCAGGACCTCAAGCTCCAGGTCGAGCTCAACCCCGCGACCGTCGCGCGGTACCGGCTCCTCGGGTACGACAACCGCCGCCTCGAGGACGAGGACTTCGCCGACGACACCAAGGACGCCGGTGACGTCGGCGCCGGGCACTCGGTCACCGCGTTCTACGAGCTGGTGCCCGTCGAGGGCGAGCGGGGCGACGACGGCCTGCGGTACCAGGACGTCGAGGCCGGCGACTCCGACGACTTCTTCACCGTGCACGTCCGCTACAAGCAGCCGGGCGCGTCCGAGAGCACCGAGGTCGTCGTCCCGGTGGAGGCCGACGCCTGGACCGACGACCCGACCGCCGACTTCCGGTTCGCGTCCGCCGTGGTCGAGTTCGGGCTGTCGGCGACCGGCTCGGAGCACGCCGGGGACGCCGACCCGGACCGCGCGCGCGGTCGGGCCGAGTCGGCCCTCGGACGCGACGACTACGGCCTGCGCGCGGAGTTCGTCGAGCTCGTCGACACGTACGTGCGGATCACCGGCTGACCGCGCCCGCGGCCCTCGCCCGACCGGCGGGGGCCGCGGCGGCCGGGAGCCTCAGACGGCGGGCGGGACGACCACGACCTTGCCGTGGACCTCGCCCGCGTCGGCCTGCTGGTGCAGCTCGGGCAGCTCGTCCAGCGGCACCCGCCGGGCGATCTCCACGTGCAGGTCGCCGCTGTCCACGAGGGCGACGAGCTCCGTCAGGACGGCGGCGTCGGGGTGGACGAAGACCGTGACGGCGCGCACGCCGCGCGCGTCGTCGCCGGGCGTCGGCACCCTCGGCGTCGTGGAGACGACCACGCCGCCGTCGCGAACCCGCGCGACCAGCGCCGTGAAGGCGTCGGGGCTGATCGGCGCCAGGTTGAGCAGCACGTCGACGGGCTCGGACACCGCGTCGAGCAGGGACGTCGCCGTGTGGTCGACGACCTCGTCCGCGCCCGCCGCCACGACGCCCGCCCGGCTGCGCGGGCTCGCCGTCGCGACGACGTGCGCGCCCGCGCGCTTCGCGAGCTGCACGGCGTACCCGCCCACGGGGCCACCGGCGCCGTTGACGAGCACCCGGCGGCCGGCCGTCAGACCGCCGGCCTCGAACAGGGCCTGCCAGGCCGTGAGCGCGACCGACGGCAGGGCCGCGGCGTCGGCGAGCGGGATGCGCGTCGGCGCCGGCACGAGCGCGCCCGCCGGGGCCACGACGTACTGCGCCGCCGACCCGTCGGCGTCCATGGGGAGGAACCCGACGACGTCCTGGCCCACCGCCAGGCCGTCCACCCCGTCGCCGAGCGCGTCGACCGTGCCGGACACGTCGTAGCCCGGGACGTGGGGCAGCGTCACCGGGATCGGCAGGAAGCCGCCCCGCATGCCGCCGTCGGCCGGGTTGAACGCCGACCCGGCGACCCGGACGCGCACCTGGCCCGGGCCGGGCACGGGGAGTGCGACGTCCTCGTACCGCAGGACCTCGGGGCCGCCCGTCTCGTGGAACCGCACTGCCTTCATGATGCTCTCCTCGGTCAAGTGCTTCGAATGTGAAGCAACGACGGAGACGTTAACAGTGCTTCGAAGTGGAAGCAAGTGCTTCGAATGCGAAGCACAGTAGGATGGGCCCATGACGCGCACGCCGCCCCCGCTGGACCCCACGCAGCTGGCGGCGTACTTCGCCCTCATCGAGGCGAGCAGCCTGCTGCGGCACGCGGTCGAGCAGCAGCTGCGGGACGCCGGCGACCTCAGCTACGTGCAGTTCCAGCTCCTCGCCACCCTCGGCGACGCACCGGCGGGGTGCGCGCGGATGACCGACCTCGCCGACGGCGTCGTCTACAGCCGCAGCGGGCTGACCTACCAGGCGCAGACGCTGGAGAAGCGGGGGCTCGTCACCCGGACGCCGTCCGCCGACGACGAGCGCAGTGTCACCGTCACCATCACCGCGGACGGGCGGGCGGTGCTCGCGGCGGTCTTCCCGGGGCACGTCGCCGTCCTCGACGACCTGCTGTTCGCGGCCCTGTCCCGCGCGGACGTCGAGACGCTCGCCGACGTCCTCGGCCGTGCGCGGGACCACATGCGCCGGACGCCGCCGCGGTCGGCCGCGTCCCGGCGGCGCAGGAGGACGGCCGGGACGGACGACGCCTCCTAGGTGTACCCACGGGCGGGACCGTGCTCGTGCACCGCCGGCCCGACACCCTCGCCGGCTACGGGTGCCGGACGGCCGGACGCCCGAGGACTACCCGCGCCGACCCGTGCCGCGCTCCTGCGCCGCCGCCGTCTCGAAGACGTCCGCGAGCCCGCTGATGACCTCCGCGTAGTACGGGAGCTGCTCGACGCGGACGGACCGGTCGTCGGGGTCGGTGACTGCCGCGAGCAGCTCGAGCATCGTCACCGCGCCGCGTCCGGCCACCGTCATCGGCTCGGTCGCGAGGTACAGGTGCACGCTGATCCGCAGGGACGAGACGAGGGCGACGGCGAGCTCCGGGTCGTGGACGCCGGCTCGGACGTCGGCCGCGAGCACCCGCACCGCCCGGGCGTTCCGCGCGATCTCCGCCAGCCGCGCCCGCCGGACCTGCTCCACGTCCGCCTCGCCCGTCACCGGGGCCAGGAGCGTCGTCGCCAGCCGCCCGCCGGCGAGGTCGAAGGCCGCCGTCGCGAGCTTCTCCGCCCCGGCGTACCCGGCCACGACACCGGCCACCGCACCCGCCGGAGGGGCGACGACCGCGACGACGGCGCCCGCCGCTGCGGAGACGAGGAGCGGGAGGAGAGCGCGCGCACCCGTACGGATCGACGCTCGCAGGCGACGTCGTGCGCTCCGGGCCTCGTGCGGGAGGGCGTCCGCGAGCTCCTCGGTGTCCTGCTCGAGGCGCGCCACGAAGAGGTCGAGGGACTCGCGGAGCGCACGCATGGTCGTGCCGGGCACCTCGTCCTCGTCGAGCAGCGCCGAGGCCAGGGCGTGCTGGAGCCGGGCGGACAGCCGCTCGGCCGTCGGCGGCGGCTCGTGCCCGAGGTGGTCGAGCAGGACGGCGAGGTCCTCGTCGAGCAGCAGGGCGGCCAGCTCGCGGACCTGGGGGTCAGCGCGCACGAGCGCCCAGCGCTCGGCGTCCGCCTCGTCCCGCTCGGCCCGGAAGCGGTCGGCGAGGTGCTTCGCGACGGCGAGCACGGCGCTTCCCGCCTGCTGGAGCAGCTCGTCACGGACGCGCGAGTCGGCGAGCCGCTCCCTGCGCAGCAGCTCACGTGCCCGGTGCAGGTGGCCGGCGCTCGCGACGAGCGCCGGCATGTCGTCCCGCTCGCGGTCCGCCGCGGGTGGTGCCTGCGCGTGCGTCCCCGGCGGCGGGCCCGCGGGCCGTGCCGGCTGCGCGACCGGGGGCGCCGGCGCCGTGGCCGTCGCCGTCCCCCGGGGCGCCCGCTTCCGAGGCGGCGGTGCGGGTGCGGCCCGTCCGGCTCCCGACATCGGCAACCCCTCACGTGAGCGGTCATGAGGAACCCACGATCCTCCTCCGGGGGCCGCGTGGGAACCCGTCGGCGGGCGTGCCCGTCCGGCCCTGGTGCCCACGGGGCGACGCTGGGACGATCGCCGCCATGACCGCGACGCTGCCCGCCCTGCCCGGTCTCGCGCAGGTCGTCGAGCGCGAGTACGCGAGCTGGGGCCGGCGTCTCGTCGCCGCACTGCTCGACTCGGCGGTGCTCGGCGCGGTGGCGTGGTTCGTCGGCGGCGAGCGGTTCGCGGCGCCGACGCTGCAGCCGATGTTCGAGGCCGGGGTCGGCGCGACCGACCCCGGCCTCGAGCCGTGGAGCTCGTCGGCGGTGCTCGTCGGGGCGTGGCTGCTGATGCTCGTCCTGCAGGGCCTCACCGGGCAGACGCCCGGCCGGCGCGTCATGGGCATCGCGGTCGTCCGCACCGCCGACGGCCGCGGGCCCGCGGACGGGCCGCCCGGCGTCCTGCGCTCGGTGGCGCGGTGGTTCGCGCACCTGCTCGACGCGATCCTCCTCGTGGGCTACCTGCGACCGCTGTGGCACCGCGAGCGGCGCACGTTCGCCGACAGCCTCCTTGCGACCGCGGTCGTCCGGCGCCCGACCGACCGCGGCACGGGCTCGGCGACGCGCCGCGGTGCGCTCGCCGTCACGGCCGGGGCGTACGTCCTGGTGACGGTCGGGATCGCGGCGGGCGTGAGCGTCGGGTCGTCGGGCGGGATGAGCCGCGACGCCGAGGCCGCGTGCGTGCTCGAGCCGCAGGACCCCGCGGCGCCGGTGCGGGTCGACGGCATCCTGCTCGCGCGCGAGACCGAGTGGCACCGGACGCACCGCCTGTGGCCGTGGGCGGGCGACGAGCGGCGCGAGGAGCGCACGTTCCTCGCGCTCGACGTGTCGTGGCAGGGCGGCGGCACCGGTGACCCCGAGGACACGCTCCTGGTCCGCACGACGACGTCGGGCGGGGGCACGGTCGACCACGAGGTCCCGCTGAGCGACGGCTGGGCCCCCGTCCGCGTCGAGCGCGCTCCCGACGGCGCCGTCGACGTCGCCGTCGTGCTCGACGGGCGCGCGCTCACCTCGTGCTCGGCCACGCTCGGACCGGTCGCCTGACACGCGCCGGCGCCGCGACCCACCGGGTCGCGGCGCCGGGCCGGCGGAGGTGGGACCGGTCGCCCGGCCCCACCCGTCGCGTCACCGCTGCAGCGTCAGCAGCCCCGGCCGGTACGGCAGCGCGCCGTAGTCGCCGCCCGAGCTGGGCGAGCGGCCCTGGTAGAGCAGCTGCAGGTTGCACGGGTCGACCGTCATGGTCTGGTCCGCGCTGGTGCGCAGCAGCTCGCCGTGGCTGATGTCGTTGGTCCACGTGGCGCCGCTGTTGGCCTTGCCCGCGAACGGGTTGGACTCGCTCGCGGCCTGCGGCGTCCACTGCCCGTCGAGGCTCGTGGCCGTGAAGGACCGGAAGTACCGGCCCTGCGCGCCCATGGCCTCGACGATCATGAGGTACCGCTGCTGGCCCGCGAGCTTGTAGACCTGCACGGCCTCGAACAGGTTGGCCTGCGTGTCGGTCATGATCGTCGTGTAGCTGGACCCGAAGCTGCCCGGGAAGTTCCCGATCGGCATGCTCGCGCGGTAGATCCGCCCGTTGTCGCCGGCGAAGAACAGGTACATGTTCCGGTCGTCACCGATGAGCGCCTGGTCGATCGGTCCGGTGCCGGAGCTCGTGATCGAGCCGGTGAACAGGGTCTGGTGCGCGCCCCAGCTGTTCGGGTCGGACGGGTTGGTCGACGTCCGGTAGGAGAACGCCGGGCCGCCCCACTGGTACGCCAGCACCCACACGTTCTTCGGCGCGAACCAGAACAGCGACGGCGCCACGGCCGTGAACGGCATCGACCGCTGCTGCGCCGAGGCCATCTGTGACCAGCTCGAGAACGGCGCGAAGGCCGTCGACTGCCACGCCGAGCCCGTGTTCGTCGTCGCGTAGACGAGCTGCTGGCCGTTGTACGGCGCGACCGTGAAGTCCTTGAGCGACACCCAGCCGGACCGCGGCTGCGCGAGCACGCCGGAGTCGCGCCAGCGGTAGGACGAGGGGAGCGAGCACGTGCCCGTCGGGGGCGTCGTGGTGGTCGGCGAGGGTGTCGGGTTCGGGGTGCTCCCGCCGCCCACCCGCACGAGCTGCCACTGCTGGTTCGCCCCGCCCCACGGCGCGTACTGGACGACGGCCGCGCCGTCCGCGGTGGAGGCGCCCTGCACCTCGACGGCCTTGCCGGACTGCCGCCCGATCAGCGTCACGTAGCCGCCCGAGACGTCCTGCAGCCGGAACTGCTGGTTGGTCTGGTTGCGGTCGGTGTACTGCGTGATCGCGGCGCCGTCGGCGGTCGACCAGTTGTAGACGTCCAGCACCTTGCCGGACAGGCGCGACTTCAGGCGGTACCAGCCGTCGCCCGAGTCGACGAACTGCCACTGCTGCTGCGCGCCGTCGTTGCGCGTCCACTGGACGATGCGGGCGCCGTCGGTGGTCGCGAGGTTGTAGACGTCGAGGGCCTTGCCGCTGCCGCGGTTGACGAGCACGTAGGACGCGTTCGTGTCGACGGTCGCGGCGGACGCGGCCGGCGCGGCGACGACCGCGAGGACGCTCGCCGCGACGGCCGTGGCCGTCGCCACGAGCGCGGCGACCCAGCGCCGCCGTCCGCGGGCGGGCCGCGCGGCCCGGGGTGCACGTGCTGGTCTCATGGTGCTCTCCTTCGAGTCATCAGGGGACGGACCGTCGGCGGGCGACGGCGGGGGACGCCGGTCTGCACCGATGTAGGTCCCGTCCGCGACCGTCGTCGGTCGCGGATTGTTAGCCTTAACATTGCCCGCCCCAGAGGTCCGTTCCAAGCGGTTCGTCCCCTGATTAAGCGTTTCGACGCCCGTTGGTGTGACGACGCCGGCCGCGCGGTCCGGTACCGCGCCGAGTCTGCGCCGGGAGCGGCGGCCCGGTCCGCCGGCCCCTACCCTGTGCTTCGGCGCACGTCCGACCGGCGGGCGCCTCGGCACGGACGAAGGTGGCGGCGCGCATGCCCGGTGGACTCGCAGCACTCCTCGACGACGTCGCGGCGCTCGCGAAGCTCGCGGCGGCGTCCATCGACGACGTCGGCGCCGCCGCCGGCCGCGCGGGCGCGAAGGCCGCGGGTGTCGTCATCGACGACACCGCCGTGACCCCGCGGTACGTGCACGGCGTCACGGCGAACCGCGAGCTGCCGATGATCTGGGCCATCGCGCGCGGCTCGCTGCGCAACAAGCTCCTGTTCATCCTCCCCGCGGCCCTGCTGCTCAGCCAGTTCCTGCCGTGGCTGCTCACGCCGATCCTCATGCTCGGCGGCACCTACCTCGCGTTCGAGGGCGCCGAGAAAGTGTGGGAGGCGCTGCGCGGCAACAAGGCGGCGGAGCGCGCCGTCGCGGCCGTCGAGCAGGGCCCCGAGGCCGAGAAGAAGATGGTCGCGGGCGCCGTGCGCACCGACTTCATCCTGTCCGCCGAGATCATGGTCATCGCGCTCAACGAGGTCGCGGACCAGGCGTTCGTGGCCCGCGCGGTCTCCCTCGTGGTCGTCGCGATCGCGATCACCGTGCTCGTCTACGGCGTGGTCGCGCTCATCGTGAAGATGGACGACATCGGCCTGCGGCTCGCGAGGACGCGCAGCGGTGCGGTCGCCGGCCTCGGGCGCGGGCTCGTGACGGCGATGCCCAAGGTCATGGCGGTGCTCTCGACCGTCGGCATCGCGGCGATGCTGTGGGTCGGCGGGCACATCCTGCTCGTCGGCGTCGACGAGCTCGGCTGGCACGGCCTGTACGACGTCGTGCACCACCTCGAGGAGGCCGTGCACGGCGTCGAGGGCGTCGGCGGGTTCCTCGCCTGGCTCGTCAACACGCTCGCGTCCGCGCTGATCGGCCTCGTCGTCGGCGGCGTCGTCGCGCTGGTGGTCCACCAGGTCCACAAGCGGCGGGGGCACGCGCACACCGACGCGGCGCACTGACGCCACCGCGCCTGTCACATCCGGCCCTCCCGCTCCGTCGGTCCTGCGACGGCCGCCGACCCGGCGGCCCAGGACCCGGAGGACCCCATGGCACGCATCACCCCGCCCGCCCGGCAGCGCACCTCGACGCGGCTGGTCGCCGCCGTCACCCGCAGGATGTTCGGCCGCACGTTGGAGCCGGGCACGGTGACCGCGCACCACCGCGGCGTGTTCTGGTCGCAGCTCGCCGGCGAGGCGATCCTGATGAGGTCGCGCCACCACCTGCCCGACCGGCTGCGCGACCTCGTCCAGCACCGCGTGGCCGTCGTCATCGGCTGCCCGTGGTGCATCGACTTCGGCGCGATGCTCGCGTTGCGCGGCGGCGTGGGCGCGCAGGACCTGCTCGCCGTCCCCGACTACGCCTCGTCGCCGCTGTTCACCGCCGCGGAGAAGCGCGCGCTCGCGTTCGCCGACGCGGCGACCGCGACGCCGCCGCAGGTCACCGACGCCCAGGTCGCGGCGCTGCGCGACGAGCTCGGGGACGCCGGCGTGGTCGAGCTCGCCCACCTCGTCGCCCTGGAGAACCAGCGCTCGCGCCTCAACCACGCGCTCGGCATCCCGGCGCAGGGGTTCACCGACGCCGACGTCTGCGCGCTGCCCGGGGTCGCGTCCCGGTGACGCCCGCCGGCGCGGCGGACGGCCTCAGGCGTCCGCCGCGCCGGCGGCCGCGAGCTTGTCGGGGTTCCGCACGACCTCGATGCCGTGCACGAGCCCGTCCGCGCCGACCCGCGGCACGACGACCGTGAGGCCGGCCTCGGCGCGGCTGCCCGGCAGCGGGACGACGCGCACGACCACGCCGAGCTCGCCGTTGACCAGCGCCGTCCACGCGCCGACCTCGGCGTCCAGCGCGAGCCGCCGCAGGCCGACGAGGAACCGCGACACCTTGTCCGCCCCCACGACCGGGCGCAGCGCCGCGCTGACGCGGCCGCCGCCGTCCGAGGTGAGCACGACGCCCGGTGCGAGCACGCCGACCACCGCGGGCAGGTCGCCCGTGAGCACGGCTCGCAGGAACCGCTCGACCACGACGCGCTGCGCGCCGACGGGTGCCGCCGGCGGGGGCGCGTCCGCCTGCACGACCCGCCGGGCGCGGACCGCGAGCTGCCGGGCGTTCGCGCCGGTCGTCCCGAGCACGCTCGCGACCTGGTCGAACGGGACGTCGAGGGCGTCGTGCAGGACGAACGCCACGCGCTGCTCGGGCGTCAGCCGCTCGAGCACGGCGAGCAGCGCCAGGCGCAGCGACTCGTCGACCTCCGCCACGTCGTCGGGGCCGGGCGCGGTGCTGACGACCGGCTCGGGGAGCCAGGGCCCGACGTACCGCTCGCGCTGCGCGCGCACGGCCCGCAGCCGGTCCAGGCACAGCCGCGACGTGACCGTGGTCAGCCAGGCGGCCAGGTTCGCGATGCCGGCGCGGTCCTGCCGGGCGAGCCGCAGCCACGCCTCCTGCACGACGTCCTCGGCGTCGTGCACGCTGCCGAGCATCCGGTACGCGAGCCCGACCAGGCGCGACCGCTCGGCCGCGAACTCGGCGGCCGGGTCGGGGCCGACGGCGTCGCCGCGCGTCGCGTCCGTCTCGTCCGTCATGGCAGCACCCTCACCCGGCGAGCGCGGCGATCGACGCCACCGAGATCGCGACGATCACCGCGTTGAACACGAAGGCGGCGAGCGCCTGGCCGGTGACGGTGCGGCGGAGCGCGCTGCTCGTCACCTCGACGTCCGTCGTGCCGAACGTCGTGCCGACGGACACGGCCACGTACAGGTAGTCGGTGAAGACGCGCGGTCCGTCGCCGGGGAACCGCATGCCGCCGTCGGCCGCGTCGCGGCGCAGGTAGTCGACGGCGTAGGTGAGCACCATCGTCGCCCACGCCGTCACGATGAGCAGGAGGCAGATCGCCACCAGCAGCGCCGCCGGCAGCGCGCTGGGGAGGTCGCCGGCCTGCGGCAGCACGACGACCGCTGCGGCCATCGCCCCCGCGCCGACGCTCAGCGCGGCCCCCGCCCCCGGCTCGGCGACGAGCAGCCAGCGGTGCACCAGCCCGCGGCGCGGCATGGCGGCGGCCGCGCGGGTCACCGCGGTCGCGGGGGCGGGCAGGTAGACGGCGAGCGTCAGCGCCACGTACAGGAGCTGGTAGGCGCCGAGGACGACCAGCACGCTGTCGACGACGGTCCAGGGCCGTCCGTCGTCGTCCCGCAGCCCGAGGACCAGCACGATCGCGACGGCCCCGGCGAGGTACGAGCGGGCGCTCTCGGCGAGGAAGCGGTCGCGCCACCCGTGGGGTCCGGCGGCCCGCCGCCACGCGCCCCGGGTCCACGCCCGCAGGCCCGCAGCCCGCCGGGGGTGCTCCTCACGTCCGCCTCGCACGCCAGGACCCTAACCGTGCGCCGGGCGTGCCCGGGGCGCCGCACGGGGCGTGGACGGGACGACGTCCGGGAGGGCGACGTCCGGGAGGTGCGAGGTGCGCGGGACGGCGAGGGATGGGCGAGGTCCTGCCGCGCCCTCGCCGGCCCGGCGTCACCAGAGCGGCAGGCCCGGCGGGACGTCGGGACGCGGGGCGAGGCGGGCCGTCGGCGCCGTCGCGAACGGCGTCGTGTCCGGTGCGCACGCCGAGCCGTCGGCGGGCGGCACGCCCGTCACGAAGTACGTCGCGATGTGCTCGTCGACGCACACGCTCTTGCCGATCGTGGTGTGGCCCCACCCCTCGAGCGTCAGCAGGTGGCCGCCCGGGAACAGGTCGCGGTACGGCTCGGTCTGCCGGTAGGGCGTCGCGGGGTCGAAGCGGGTGCCGACGACGAGCACGGGTGCGGTCGTCGTCTGCTGCCACGAGCCGGTGAAGGCGTCGGCGTCCTGCACGGCCCACGCCTCGCAGGGCAGGCCCACCCAGCCGCGGTACCGCCCGAAGTACGGCGCCTGCGCCTCGTGCTCGTCGATCAGCCGCGGGTACCGGTCGACGCGCCCGTTCGACGCCGTGTCGACGCACAGGCTCGCCAGCGCGCCGCCGTAGGGGGACGGGTACTCCTCGCCGCGCAGCCGCGCACCGAGCACGGACCGGGTGCCGGTGGCGGCGGACGCGACGGCGGCCGGGTCGGGGGAGGGGGCGGCGAGCGCCGCGAGCAGCCCCGCGAGGTCGAGCCAGCCGGCCGGGGAGTACAGCGCCTGGTAGGTCGCGGCGACGGCGATCTGCTGCGTCACGAGCAGCGTCGTGCCGTCCGGCAGCGGCACCTCGACGGGCTGCGTCGCGAGCCGCTCGAACGTCGCGTACGCGACGGCGGCGGGGTCGCCGAGCGCGGCCAGCGGGCACGCCTCCGGCCCGGCCTCGGCGCACAGCCGGGCGAACTCGCGGAACGTCTCGTCCGTCCCGAGGCCCTGCCGGATGCGGATGCCGAGCGGCACGGAGGGTGCGGCGTCCCCGGTGCCGGTGCCGGTCCACGCCACCGGGTCGACGGTCCCGTCCAGCAGGAACCGCCCCACCCGGTCCGGGAACAGGCGCGCGTACGTGGCGCCGAGGAACGTGCCGTAGCTGTACCCCGCGTAGTGCAGCCGCTCGTCGCCGACCGCCTGGCGCAGCAGGTCCATGTCGCGCGCCACGTTCGCGGTCGACGCGGTCGCGAACCGGACCGGCGACGTGACCTGGCAGCGGGCGGCGAGCGCGACGCCCTCGAGCGTGTGCCGCACCTCCTCGCGCGGGGTGATCGGGTACGGCTGGGCGAGCAGCGGGGACGCGGCCTCCTCGGCGGCCGTGCGGAAGCACGTCGCGGGGTCGGAGCCGGCCACGGCGCGCGGGTCGAACCCGAGCACGTCGTAGCGGGCCAGGACGTCCGCCGGGTAGATCGCCTGGGCTCCCTGCTGCACGAACTGCACGCCGCTGCCGCCCGGCCCGCCGGGGTTCGTGAACAGCGTGCCGATGCGCTCCGCCGGGTCGCCGCTCGCCGGCAGGAGCGTCAGCGCGATCGTCGTCGTGGCGCCGCGCGGGCGGTCGTGGTCGCGGGGGACCTCCGCGGTCGTGCACAGGAAGCCCTCGAGCCCCTCGCCGCACGGCTGCCAGTCGAGCACGGGGACGGGCGGGATCGGGGCGGCCGGTGCCGGCGCAGCGGCGGCGGGCGGCAGCGCGAGCGCCGTCGTGAGGAGGGTGGCGGCCAGGAGCGCGAGCCCCCCGGTCCGGCGCGCGGCGGTCATGGTGGCTCCCGGTCGTCGGCGGTCGGTGCGTCCACCATGCCGACCGCGCGGGCCCGTGCCAACCCCCTCGTGCCGAATCGGTCAGTCACAGATGAGACGTCCCATCTTTGACCAATGTCACAAATGCGTCACGACTCGTTCCCATTCGGGCGATCCGGGCGAATACTGGCGCCGCGAACGACCCGGTGAGGCAGTGCACTCGACAAGGGAGTCCCCGTGAACCGTCGCAACCTCGCAGCCCTGTCCCTGGTTTCGGCCCTCCTCGTGGCCACGGCGTGCTCCGGCGGCGGGGGTGACGGGGGCGGGTCGGGCGAGTCCGGCGGCGACGTCACGCTGACCTACTGGGCGAGCAACCAGGGGACGAGCCTCGACGACGACCGCGAGGTGCTCACCCCGGTGCTCGAGGACTTCACCGAGCAGACCGGCATCGCGGTCGACCTGGAGGTCATCGGCTGGAGCGACCTGCAGACGCGCATCCAGACGGCCGTGACGTCGGGGCAGGCGCCCGACGTGGTCAACATCGGCAACACCTGGGCGGTGTCGCTGCAGGCCACGGGCGCGTTCCTGCCGTTCGACGACGCCGCGATGGAGACGATCGGCGGCGCGGACAAGTTCGTCGAGACGGCCCTCGAGACGGGCGGCGCCGAGGGCACCGACCCGACGTCCGTGCCCCTGTACGGCCTGGCGTACGGGCTGTACTACAACCGCGCGATGTTCGAGCGGGCGGGGCTGGAGCCGCCGACGACGTGGGAGGAGATGGTGTCCGCCGCGCAGGCGCTCACCGACCCCGACGCCGGCGTGTACGGCATGGCGCTCGCCGCCGGCAGCTACACCGAGAACAACCACTTCGCGTTCATCAACGCCACGCAGAACGGCGCCGAGCTGTTCGACGACGACGGCAACCCGACGTTCACGGAGGACGGCGTGGTCGACGGCATCGTGCGCTACCTCGACCTCATGCAGAGCGACGACGTGGTCAACCCGTCCAACGCGCAGTACGACAACGCGAGCCTCGCCGTCGCCGACTTCGCGACCGGCAAGGCCGCGATGATCCTCAACCAGAACAACGCGAACGCCACCATCGAGGCCAACGGCATGTCGCCCGACCAGTACGGCGTCGTGCCGTTCCCCGCGCCGGCGGACGCGCCCAGCGACGTCGCCAGCCACGTGGCCGGCATCAACATGTCGGTGTTCGCCAACACCGAGCACCCCGACGAGGCGCTGCAGCTCGTCGCGCACATGACGAGCGAGGAGGTGCAGACCACGCTCGGCAAGCCGTTCTCGTCGCTGCCGGTGCTCAAGGACGCCGAGGCGGTCTTCACCGAGGACGCCGAGCAGGCCGAGATCTTCACGCAGATCTACAACGAGCGGTCCGCCCCGCTGCCGCTCGTGCCGGCCGAGGACCAGTTCGAGACGACCGTCGGCCAGGCCATGAACCGCATGTTCGCGACCGTCGCGACGGGCGGCACCGTGACCGCCGACGACGTCCGGGAGGCCATGCAGGCCGCCCAGGACCAGGTGCAGGCGTCGGTCGGCTAGGCGCATGGCGACGACCACGTCCCCGGCCCCGCCGCGCCCGACGACCCGCAGCCCGGAGCCCCGCCGCCGGCGGCGGGCCGGGTGGTGGCTGCCGTTCGCGCTGGTCGCGCCGGCGGTGCTCCTCGAGCTGCTGATCCACCTCGTGCCGATGCTCACGGGGATCTGGGTGAGCTTCACGCAGCTGACCCGGTTCTTCATCCGCAGCTGGACCGAGGCGCCGTTCGTCGGGCTGCGCAACTACCAGGTCGCGCTGGACGTCGACGGCGCGGTCGGGCGCGGGCTGCTCAGCTCGTTCCTCATCACCTGCGCGTACACGGTGATCGTCGTCGGCGTCTCCTGGGCGCTCGGCATGGCGGCGGCCGTCGCGCTGCAGCGGCGGTTCCGCGGGCGGGCGTTCTTCCGCACGCTCTTCCTCGTGCCGTACGCGCTGCCCGTGTACGCGGGCATCGTCACGTGGAACTTCATGCTGCAGCGCGACACGGGCGTCATCAACCACCTGCTCGTGGAGGACCTCGGCGTGCTCGACGAGCGGCCGTTCTGGCTCATCGGCGGACGGGCGTTCGTGTCGATCCTCGTCGTGGCGGTGTGGCGCCTGTGGCCGTTCGCGTTCCTCATGCTGACCGCCGGGCTGCAGTCCGTGCCGGACGACATCTACGAGGCGGCCGCGATGGACGGCGCGCACGCGTTCCGGTCCTGGTGCTCGATCACGCTGCCGATGCTGCGGCCGGTCAACACCGTGCTGGTGCTCGTCATGTTCCTGTGGGTGTTCAACGACTTCAACACCCCGTACGTGCTGTTCGGCACGTCGCAACCACCGGCGGGCGACCTCATCTCGTTCCACATCTACAACGCCTCGTTCCTCACGTGGAACTTCGGCGCCGGCGCCGCGATGTCGGTGCTGCTGCTGCTGTTCCTGCTGCTCGTGACCGGGGTGTACCTGCTCCTGGTGAACCGGAGGTCGCGCCGTGCATGACACCCGCGCGTTCCAGGTGTTCCGCGCCGTCGTGGTCACCGTCCTCGCCGTCGTCACGCTGCTGCCGCTCTACGTCATGGCGACGACGTCGCTGAAGCCGCTGCAGGACGTGCGCGGCGCGTTCTCGTGGTGGCCGACGAACCTCACGCTGCAGCCGTTCGTCGACATGTGGACGACCGTGCCCCTGGCCCGGTACTTCCTCAACAGCCTCGTCGTGTCGTCGGCGGCGACGATCGCGAGCCTCGTCATCGCGATCTTCGCCTCGTACGCCGTGTCCCGGTACCGGTTCCGCGGGCGGACGGTCTTCACGACCACCGTGCTGTCGACGCAGATGTTCCCCGGCGTGCTGTTCCTGCTGCCGCTGTTCATCATCTTCGTCAACCTCGAGCAGGGCACGGGCGTGCAGCTCGTCGGGACGCGCATCGGGCTGATCATCACCTACCTGACGTTCTCGCTGCCGTTCTCCATCTGGATGCTGTCGGGCTACCTCGACAACATCCCGCAGGAGCTCGACGAGGCGGCGCGCGTCGACGGGTGCTCGCCGATCGGCGCGCTGCTGCGCGTGGTGCTGCCCGCCGCACGCCCGGGCGTCATCGCCGTCGCCATCTACGCGTTCATGACGGCATGGGGCGAGGTGCTGTTCGCGTCCGTCATGACGACGGAGGAGAACCGCACGCTGGCGGTCGGCATCCGGCAGTACTCGACGCAGACCAACGTGTACTGGAACGAGATCATGGCGGCCTCGCTCGTGGTCAGCGTGCCCGTCGTCATCGGGTTCCTGCTGCTGCAGCGGCACTTCGTCGCCGGGCTGACCGCGGGCGCGGTGAAGTGAGCGCGCGCGGGTGGGCGCCGGTGGGGTAGCCGCCGGCGGGTGACGGGTGCGCCGGGCCGCCCGCGCGCGGCCCGGCGTCCCCGTCGCTAGGGTCGGGACGACCTGGCACCGGCGGCGATGAGGTGGCGATGCACCGGACCTCCGACGACGTCGCGCTCGAGGCGGCGCTCGACCCGCTGGTCGTCGCGCTGGACGTCGGGTCGACGGCGACCCGCGGCGGCGTGCACGACGCCGCCGGGCGCCCCGTGCGCGGGCTGCAGCACAAGGTGCCGCACGCGTTCACGGTCGCGCCGGACGGCACGTCCGTCATCGACCCGGAGCAGGTCGTCGACGAGATCGGGCGCGTCCTCGACGCCGTGACCGCCGACCGGGCCCTCGGCACGCGCGTCGCCGGCGTCGCGCTCGACACGTTCGCGGCGTCGCTCGTCGCCGTCGACGCGGGCGGGCAGGCGCTCACGCCGTGCCTCACGTACGCCGACTCGCGGTGCGCCGGGGCGGTCGCCACCCTGCGGGACGAGCTCGACGAGGCGGCCGTGCAGCAGCGCACCGGCACCCGCATCCACACCAGCTACCACGCGCCGCGGCTGCGCTGGCTCGCCGCGGCCGAGCCGCGCGTCGTCGCCGCGACGGCCGGCTGGTGGTCGCTGGGCGAGTACGTGCTGCACCGGCTCGTCGGCGTCGCGCTCGCGGGCACGTCGACCGTCGCGTGGACCGGGCTGCTCGACCGCCGCACCGGCGCGCTCGACCCCGAGCTGCTCGCCGCCGCCGACGTCGACCCCGGGCACTTCTCGCCGCCGCGGGACATGACCGAGCCGCTGCCGGCGGCCGCCCCCGCGCGCTGGCCGGCGCTGGCGCACGCGGTGTGGTTCCCCGTCATCACCGACGGCTACGCGAGCAACGCCGGCGCCGGCGCGACCGACCCGACGGTCGCCGCGGCGTCGACCGCCACGAGCGGCGCCCTGCGGGTCCTGCTCGACGGACCGGCCGACCCGCTCCCGTTCGGCCTCTGGAACTACCGCGTCGCCACCGGCCGCACGCTGCTGGGCGGGGCGATCAACGACGTCGGCCGTGCGGTCAGCTGGGCGCAGGCCACGCTGCGCCTCGGCGACGACCCCGACGCCGTCCTCACCGCGCCGCCCACCGACGCGACCCCGCTCGTGCTGCCGTACCTCACCGGTGAGCGCGCACCCGGCTGGGTCGGCGACGCGCGCGCCGTGCTGACCGGTGTCACCGCGGCCACCGACGCGGACGCGCTGTTCCGCGGGGTCGTCGAGGGCGTCGCCGTGACGTACGCGCGCGTCGCCGACGAGCTGGCACCGGCGGCACCGCAGGTCGTCGAGGTCGCCGCGTCCGGCCGCGTCTCCAACGACCGGCCCGCGTGGCTCCAGGTGCTCGCCGACGTCCTCGCGCGACCGGTGACCCACGTGACGCGCAAGCGCGCGACCCAGCGCGGCACGGCGCTGCTCGCCCTCGACGTCCTCGCCCCCGACGTGCCGCGCGCGCTCCGCGCGACCGGCGCGACGTACGAGCCGCGCGCCGCCCACGCGGACCACTACGCGGAGCGCCGCGCGCAGTTCGCGCAGGTCTACGACACGCTGCTGCGCGTCTGACGCCGCGCTGCGGCGGGACCCGCACCGCCGGCGGGGTGTGCAGCGGTGGTCACGCGCGGCGCGACGAACGCTGCACGCCCCGTGGCGGGCGCAGGCGGACGGTCAGCGGGTCGGGGCCGCGGTGGGGTCCGTGGAGGCCCAGCCCCAGGCCTCGAGCGGGGACTGGCCGGCCACGACGCGCAGCGCGGCGGTCGGCACGCGGACGGCCGCCGGCGCGGGGCGGGCGACGCCGAGCGCGATCGCGAGGGAGCGGTCGCCGGCGTGCCGGACGTCGACGGTGGGGGCGGCGGTGGTCGTGCTCATGGCGGTCCTTCGAGGCGTGCGCAGCGCGGGGCGGGTGCTCCCGTCCCCGTCGCATCGGGCGGCGCCCGCGCACGGTTGAGTGCTCCGCGCGGATCGGCCGGACGACGTGGGACACAACACCCAGGCGCCGCGACCGAGCGGCGCCGACCGGTCCGGCGACGCGCCGCCCGCGCACGCCACCGGCTCCCGTGAAGCCTTGCGGACACCCCGTGTCCCCAACGCTGCACGAGCCGGTCGCGGATCCGGTGCCACGAGTCGCCCGTCACGGTGCGACGGCTTCACCCGTGCGCGTCCGGCGGGCGACGGGTCCCGGTGCGGGCGCACCGCGCGGTGCCGGGCGGGGGCGGTCCGGGGACGGGCCGGCGGTGTCAGCCCGCGAAGGGGAGGACCGGCCTGCCCGGCACCTCGACGCGCACGCGGAACAGCGCGCCGGCCTCCGGCTCCGGGTCGTCGAGGTTCTCGCGCGACGTGGACACGTACAGGTCGCGCAGGTCCGGGCCGCCGAGCGTGCACGCCGTCACGAGCCGCACCGGCAGCTCGACCTCGGTCAGCGTCGCGCCGGCGGGCGACACGCACCGCACGCGGCCGTCGCCGTTCAGCGCGACCCACACGTTGCCGGCCGAGTCGACGGTGAGCCCGTCGGGGCTCTCGTCCTCGCCGGAGACGAACGGCCGGCGGCCGGTCAGGCGCCCGTCGACGACGTCGAAGACGTCGGTGCGTCCCGTCGACGTGTCGTCGTAGTAGGCCAGCGTGCCGTCGGGGGAGAAGTCGATGCCGTTGGAGATCGTGACGTCGTCGAGGACGACCTCGACGTCGAGGTCGGGCGTGATCCGGTAGAGGTGCGCGCCGCCCGGCGTGACGTCGTACGGCATGGACCCGGCGTACAGGGCGCCGGTCGGGTCGCACCCGCCCTCGTTCATGCGCACGCCGGGGTCGGACCAGAGCTCCGGCAGCGGCGTCGGCACGGCGTCGGGTCCGTCCGCCAGCCCGATGCCGCGCTGCAGGCCCACGACGTACCCGCCGCGCGTGCGCGGCCGGACGAACGCCGCGACCTCGCCGACGTGCAGGCGGTCGACCGTGCCGTCGTCGCGCAGCGTGAGCAGGTCGCCCGCCAGCAGGTCGACCCAGCGCAGGCCGCCCCACGTCGGTGACCAGCACGGGCCCTCGCCGTGGTAGGCGACGGCGTCGGTGACCTGCTCGGCTCGCAGCACGGTGCTCCTCGGTGCTCGGTGGGGTTCCGAGCCTCGCCCGCCGGGCGCGCGTCCGCAACGCCGGGCCCGGAGCGCGCGTCGGGGAGGTGCTCCCGCACCCGGCAGGATGGGCCCATGACCGCGACCGTCCAGGCCCGTGGGGTCGCCGCCGGCTTCGGCGACCGTCAGCTGTTCGCCGGCCTCGACCTCGTCGTCGCGCCGGGGGACGTGATCGGGCTCGTCGGTCCCAACGGCGCCGGCAAGACGACGCTGCTGCGGATCCTCGCGGGGCGTCGCGCCCCCGAGGCGGGCGCCGTCACGCTGTCGCCGCCGACCGCGCAGGTCGGCTACCTCGTCCAGGAGGTCGAGCGGCACGACGGCGAGAGCGTGCGCGCGTTCCTCGAGCGCCGCACCGGCGTGCTCGACGCGCAGGCGGAGATGGACGCGGCGTCGCACGCGCTCGCGGACGGCGCCCCCGGCGCGGACGACCGGTTCGCGCAGGCCCTCGAGCGGTGGATGGCGCTGGGTGGCGCGGACCTCGACGCGCGGCTCGGCGTCGTCGCGGACGACCTCGGGCTCGCCGTGGACCTCGACCTGCCGATGACGGCGCTGTCGGGCGGGCAGGCCGCGCGGGTCGGGCTGGCGGCGCTGCTGCTGTCCCGGTTCGACCTCTACCTGCTCGACGAGCCGACCAACGACCTCGACGCCGACGGCCTCGACCGGCTGGAGGAGTTCGTCGCGCGGGCGCAGGCGCCGGTGGTCGTCGTCAGCCACGACCGCGAGTTCCTGGCGCGCACCGTCACCACCGTCGTCGAGATCGACCGCAGCCTGCAGCGCGTCGCCACGTACGGCGGCTCGTACGACGCCTACCTCGAGGAGCGCTCGACGGCCCGCCGCCAGGCGCGCGAGGCGTACGAGGAGTACGCGGCGCGGCGCGAGGCCCTGCAGGCACGGGCCCGCACGCAGCGCGCGTGGATGGAGAAGGGCGTGCGCAACGCCCGGCGCAAGGCCACCGACAACGACAAGAACGTCCGGCACCACCGCGGCGAGACGTCGGAGAAGCAGGCGGCGAAGGCTCGGCAGAGCGACCGCATGCTCGAGCGGCTCGAGGTCGTGGAGGAGCCGCGCAAGGAGTGGCAGCTGCGCATGAGCATCGCGACGGCGCCGCGGTCGGGGGCCGTCGTGGCGACGGCGCGCGGGGCGGTCGTGCGGCGCGGCGCGTTCGTGCTCGGCCCGGTGGACTCCCAGCTCGACTGGCAGGACCGGGTGGCCGTCACCGGGCCCAACGGCGCCGGGAAGTCGACGCTGCTGGCGCTGCTGCTGGGACGGCTGACGCCCGACGAGGGCAGCGCCGCGCTGGGCCCGGGCGTGCTCGTCGGCGAGGTCGACCAGGCGCGCGCGGCGTTCGAGGGCGACGCCCCCGTCGGCGAGGCGTTCGCGCGGCAGGTGCCGGACTGGACGACCGCCGACGTGCGCACGCTCCTCGCGAAGTTCGGGCTCGCCGGGCACCAGGTGGGACGGCCGGCGTCGTCGCTGTCGCCCGGCGAGCGGACCCGGGCGGCGCTGGCGCTGCTGCAGGCGCGCGGCGTGAACCTGCTCGTGCTCGACGAGCCGACGAACCACCTCGACCTGCCCGCCATCGAGCAGCTCGAGCAGGCGCTGGAGTCGTTCGACGGCACCGTCCTGCTCGTCACGCACGACCGGCGGATGCTCGACACCGTGCGGCTGACGCGGCGCTGGCACGTGGAGGACGGGCGCGTCACCGAGGTCGCGCCGGACTGACGCGCCCGGCCGACGCCGGGGCGGAGCCGGCGGGTCGTCCTGGCAGGATGCGCGCGTGGTCCCCGACGACGCGACGACGACCGTCCCCACCCCGCCCGCCGCAGCGCCCGACGCGTCCCCGGCCGCCCGCGAACTCGCGCGCGTCCTCGACGCCGACGGCGGCCCGGCGCCCGACGCGCTGCACACGGCCCTCGAGGACGCCCTCGACGAGGCGGTCGCCACCGACGTCGCGACGGGCGTCGCCACCGAGGTCGCGACGGACGTCGACGCCGGACGCACCGCCCGGACCGCGGCCGACGACCTCCTCGCCGACTGGGCCGGCAAGGTCGTCGCCGCGTACCCGCGCCCGTCCTACCCGCTGGCGAGCGAGTGGGACGCGTCCGTGCAGGGACTCGTGCGGCTCGTGCCGCTGCTGCCGCGGTTCGCGACGGCGCCGCTCGGGCTGCTCGACCGGTTCGGCGCCGTGACGGTCGGGCCGGAGCGCGTCGGCCTGGACGGCACGGACGTCGACTGGTCGCGGGTCGTCGAGATCCGGACCGAGCCCGCGTGGACGTGCCTGTCGGCCGCGGCGTTCGAGGCGGACCTCGCGCGGTTCGTGACGTTCGTGCCGCCCGTGCCGGGACGCGGCTGGCTGCTGCGCCGCGTCAGCGAGCTGCTGATGTCGCTGTACCTGGCGGTGCTGCCGGTCGGGTCCGGGGACGACGGCGCCGACGGAGCGCCCCTCGACGCCCTCCGCACCGACCCCGCCCTGACCGACGGGGTCGGCCTCCTCGAGCACGTCGTCACCTCCATCACCTACACGCGGCGGTGGGGGCAGGGCGAGGCGACGGTCAGCGTGCCGTCCGCGCTGCTGCAGCTGGCGCTGCCCGGCACGGCGGACGCCGTCGTCCGCACCGCCCGCCAGCACGGTGTCACGGTCACGCACGTCCCCGCCGAGGGGACGAGCGTCGGCGCCGTCATCACGCGCGGGGAGACGTGGCGCCGCACCGCCCTCGACCTCCGCGACGACCTGACCCGCCGCTGGCGCCCCTGACCCGCCGGCCCCGACCCCGCCGCCCCGGACGGGGCCGATCGGGCGCCCGCCGACACCGGACGGCCGGGTGCGGGTCAGGCGGTCGTGCAGCTCACCGGGCCGGTGGGCGGCGTGCCCGAGCCGAGGAACCCGAGCGACGTCGTGCCGCCGGAGCGGAGCGTGCCGTTCCACGCCGCGTTCGTGACCGTGACCTGGTCACCGGAGGTCGCGAACGCGCCCGACCACCCCTGCGTCACGGCGCCGCCCGCCGGCAGCGCGAACCGCACGCTCCACCCGCTCACGGGCCGGCCCCCGGCGGTGACGTCGACGGTCGCCTGGTAGCCGCCGGGCCAGCGCGCGCCGACGGTGAGGGTCGCCGTGCACGCCGGGTCGCCGGGCGTCTGCGACGGCGTCGGGCCGGACGTGGGCACCGGCGACCCGGTGGGTCCCGTCCGCGACGGGGAGGGCGTCGGCCGCGGCGTCGGCAGCGGGTCGCGGCTCAGCGGCAGCTCGGGGCTGGTCTCGATGCCGTCGACGCGCAGCAGCGACGTCACGAGCTCGGTCAGCCACCCGGCGACGCGCGCGTGGTCGTCCAGCGACGGGTGCCAGTGGCACCCGGTGAGCTCGAGGCTCCCGTACTCCCACGCGACCACGCGGTCGTCCCCGGCGGCGACGGACGCGGCGGCGATCTCGACGGTCGCGGCGCGGACCTCCGGGGCGTTGTCGGGCGCCGAGAGGACCACGAACGTGTCCGGGCCGTACCGCGCGCGCAGGTCGGCGACGAACGCGGTGTACGCGGCGCGGAACTCGGTGCGCAGGCTCTGCTCGGTCCACGGCTCGCCCGCGGCCACGGGGGTGGAGAAGTCGTTGATGCCGAGGCCGACGACGACGACCTGCGGGTGCCAGTCCGCGGGCCGCTGCCACGCGTCGCCCTCGACGGCGAGCAGCGCGCGGTCCGCGTACGTGCGGAAGCTCGTGCCCGCGTCGGTGCCTGCGTAGTTGCGCACCATGCCGCGGCCGGAGAAGGCGTTCACGTGGTAGTCGGCGCCGACGGCGCGGGCGGTCAGCGCGGCGAACGAGCGGTCCGCGTTCGTGGTGCGCCGCACCTCGGCGTCCGTGCACTCGCGCGTGGTCGACTCGTTGCCGTAGCCGGCGGTGTAGGAGTCGCCGTGGAACTCCAGCTGCACGGCGCGCGGCTCGCGCGCGGGGAGCACCGCGCCGGCGGCGTCGGGCACGAACCCGCGGAACGTGCTCGTCGCCCAGGGGGTCTCGTTGCGCTTGACCACGCGGATCGTGTGCTCGCGGTCGTAGAAGAAGCCGAGGACCCAGTGGGTGCCGCTGCCCGGCTGCACCCACGTGTCGACCAGGATGTCGTTGACGAACACGTCGTAGTCCGCGCCCCCGCCGTCGAGCACGACGCCGACCCGGGGCCCGCGGAACCGGCCCTCGAAGACGACGCCCGGCCAGCTGAACGCGAGGCCGTCCCCGGTCGGTGCGACGCGTCCCGACGTGTGCACGGAGAGCACCGGCGCCGCGTCGTCCGCGGCGGCCGCGGACTGGACCGCGGCGCCGGCCAGCACCAGCGAGGCGGTCGCGGCGAGCGCGGTCAGGGCCTGGGCCGTCGTCGGCCGGGCGTGTCGCACGGGGTCTCCTCTCGCAGGGGCGCACAGCGCGCCCCTGCGCGTTCGTACCCGCCCCGGCGTCGCCGCCACCAGGCCCGAAGCGCTTCACATCGCGCCGCCGGGCGTCAGGCCGTCCCCGCGACGCCCGTCCGGTACGCCCACACCACGGTCTGCAGGCGGTCGCGCGTGCCGAGCTTCGTCATCGCCCGGCCCAGGTGCGACTTCACCGTCGACGGCTCCACGAACAGGGCCGCGGCGATCTCGGCGTTCGACATGCCCTCGGCGAGCAGCCGGACGATGTCGCGCTCGCGGGGCGTGAGGACGCCGGCCGCGTCGTCCGGGTCCGGCGCGGGGCGCCGCCGGGCGAACTCCGCGATGACGCGCCGCGTGACGGCCTGGTCGACCATCCCCTCGCCGCGTGCCAGGCGCCGGATCGCGTCGGCGAGGTCCGCCGGGTCGGTGTCCTTCAGGACGAACCCGCTGGCACCGGCCTCGAGCGCGCCGAAGACGTGGTCGTCGACGTCGAACGTCGTCACCACCAGGACCGCCGGCAGGTCGCCGTCGCGCTCGGCGACGATCTGCCGCGTGGCGGTGAGGCCGTCACCGCCGGGCATGCGCACGTCCATGCACACGACGTCCGGGCGGGTGCGGCGCACGACCTCCACGGCCTCCGGCCCGTTCGCCGCCTCGCCGACGACCTCGAGGTCGCCGACGTCCTCCAGCAGCACGCGGAAGCCCGCGCGGACCACCGCCTGGTCGTCGACCAGCACGACCCGGATCATGCGCGTCCTCCCTCGTCGTCGGCCACGGGCACCCGCAGCCGCACCTGCCACCCGCCGCCGGGCACCGGACCCGCGTCGAGCGTCCCGCCGACCAGCGCGGCGCGTTCGCGCATCACCGCGAGCCCCGTCCCGCCGTGCTCGCCCCGCGCCGGCGACGCGGGGCGCGCGGCGGGCCCGTTGACGACGTCGAGCCGGACGCCGCCGGGCTCGTGCGTCACCGTGAGCCGCACCGGTCCGCCGGGCGCGTGCTGCCGCGCGTTCGTCAGCGCCTGCTGCGCCACCCGGTACACCGACACGTCGGCGAGCGGCGGCAGCGGCACGGGGGTGCCGGTGCGCGTCAGCGCGACGTCGTCGCCGAGGTCGCCCGCCGTGCGGACGAGGTCGTCGAGCGCCTCGACGCCGGGCACGGGGGCCAGTGCGTCGCCCTCGTCGCGGCGGAGCAGGCCCACGACCTGGCGCAGGTTGTCGAGCGTCTCGCGCCCCTGGTCCCGCAGCCACGCCGCACCGGCGCGCGCCGCGTCCGGGTCGCGCCCGACCAGCTTCTCGACCGCCGCGGCCTGCACGACCATGCCCGACAGGTGGTGCGCCGCGACGTCGTGCAGCTCGCGGGCCAGCCGTGCCCGCTCGTCGGCGACGGCAGCCCGCACGCGCGCGTCGCGCTCGCGCTCGAGCTGGTCCGCGCGGTCCTGCACGAGCCGCAGGTGCTCGCGACGCGTCGCCAGGTGGATGCCGACCATCACCGCCAGCCCCCACACGAGCAGCGCCGAGACCGCGTGCTGCAGCACCACGTCGACGCCCCCGCCGCGCAGCACGGCGGCGGCCCCGGTCGTCACGGCCTCGACCACGGCCACGGACGCCGCGACGCGCAGCGCGCGGCCGGCGGGCAGCCGGGTGCCGATCGTCCCGGCGGCGACGAAGCCGGCGACCGACCGCACCGACACGTCCGGCGCGACCGCGACCAGGGCGACCTGCGTCGCCACGACCACGGCCACGCAGGCCGCGAGCCGCACGCGACGCAGCGCGAGCGCGAGCGCCTGCGCCGCGACCAGCACCAGCAGCCAGCCCTCGACGGTGCTCGGCGGACGGTCCTGCGGCGGGGTCAGGGCGCTGGTCCCTGCCGTCACGAGCACCATGAGCGCGGCCAGGACGACGGCCAGCAGCACGTCGCGGCCGAGCGGCCCGCGGGCCCCGAGGGACGGCAGGCGCTCGGCCCACCGCCCCTCGGGGCCCGTGCCGCGAGCGGGTTCCATGGCGGTCATCCTCCCGTGCGGCCGGTCAGTAGGTGACGTCGGGCGAGAGGAGGTTCGCCTGGTTGGCCGCGACGTCCACCGCGACGAAGGCGAGGAGCACGACCGTCGCGGCGGCGACGCGGACCCAGCCGGTGCGGGCCCGGGCCTCGGCGACCAGCCGCCACCCCGCCGCCAGCACGCCGAGCGCCCCGATCAGCGTGAGCAGCTGCGCGCCACGGACCACCAGCTCCGGGACGGGCTGCAGGCCCAGCACCGCGAGCAGGACGTACCCCCACACGGCGAGCGCGAGCACCGCCGCGACCGCGGCGACCCGGCTGAGCAGGTGCGCCCGGCGCACCTGGCGGTCGCGCGCTGCAGCGGCACCGGGCGGCGCGGCGGGTGCGCCGGCGCCGGGTCCGCGGGTGTCGTCCGCGACGGACGCCCGGCGGCCGCGCACGCGGCGGACGAGCGCGCCGACCGGCCACGCGAGCACCGTCAGGAGCAGCACCGCCGTGCCGCCGAGCAGGAGCGGCATCGTCGTGGCACGCGCCGGGGTGACGGGGACGAGCGACATCGCCGAGTCGAAGCCGAGCAGCTCCACGCGGCCGGCGTCGTCGGTGCGGACCGCGAGCCGACGGTCGCCGTCGACCTGCTGGTACACCCACGGCTCGACCTCCTCGACCACGGTCGGGCGCAGCCCGAACACGCCGGACGAGAACCGCAGCCGGTCGCCGTCGACGACCGTCGCCGTGATCGGCTGCAGCGGTCCGGCGGCCGTGAGGAACGTCGACACGAAGCCGCGCGTGCTCTCGTACGCGCCGGCGACGGCCTGCGCGTGCGCCGCCCGGGTCGCGTCGTCGACCGTGCTCGTCACGGTCCCGTCGGCGGGGAAGTACCGGTCGGCGAACGCGGTGAGCAGGTCCTCGCGGAGCAGGTAGGCGGCGCTGTCCGTGCCGGTGCTGCTGAGCGAGAGGTAGATGCCGGTGTCGTCGTCCGGCCACAGCTGCAGGTGCGAGTGGAAGACCTGCGTGTCGCCGCCGTGGCCGACGACGCGGTGCCCGTGGCGGGACTCGTCGAACCAGCCGAGGCCCATGCGGTCACCGTCCGCGAGCGCGCCCAGCGTGCCGGCGTCGAGTGCCGGCTGCTGCATGAGCGCGCGCGTCTGCGCGGAGAGGATCTGCTCGCCGCCCGTCGGGTGCCCGAGGTGCGCCAGCATGAACCGCGCCATGTCGGTCGCCGTCGCGCTCAGGGCGCCGGCCGGCGCCTGGCCGACCATCTCGAACGGCACGGGCGCGTCGTCGGACGTCGCGTAGCCGAGCGCGACGTCGTCCGCCAGGTCGGCGGGCAGCGGCTGCGCGAAGGACGAGGACGTCATGCCCGCCGGCGCGAGCACGTGCTCGGCGACGTACTGCTCGAACGGCACGCCGCTCACCGCCTCGACGACGTAGCCGGCCAGCGCGTTGCCGTAGTTGGAGTACGCGGGCGTCGTGCCCGGCTCGTACACCTGCTCCGGCGGTGCCTCGACGAGGCTGCGCCGCAGGTCGGGCGGGGTGTCGGCGGTGCCGATGAGGCCGGCGACCCGCTCCTCGAGCCCCGGCGTGTGCGTGAGCAGGTGACGCAGCGTGACGGGGTGGGCGAACCCGAGGTCCAGGCCTGTGTACCGCGCGACGTCGGTGTCGAGGTCGACCTCGCCGTCCTCGACGAGCTGCATCACCGCGGTCGCCGTGACCATCTTCGCCACCGACCCGACGCGGAACAGCGTGCGGTCGGCGTCGACCGGGGTGCCCGCCGCGACGTCCGCCAGGCCGAACCCGCGCGCGGTGACGATCTCGCCGTCGTGCACGACGGCGACCGTCGCGCCCGCGATCCGGCCCTCCTCGAGGGCGTCCGGGACGGTGCCGTCGAGCCACGCGTCGACGTCCTCGCGCGTCAGCCCGGCGGTCGACGCCGGCTGCTGCGGCGGGGGACCGGGCGGCTCGGGTGCGGCGGCGCACGCGCCGAGCGTGGCGAGCGCGGCGGCACCGACGAGCGCGAGCGCCGTGCCGCGGACCGTGCGGCGGCGGCGGCGGGGGACGGGGTGGGACGACGGGGGCGACGACGGGGTGGACGACGTGGGCGACGGCGATGACGACATGGACATGGTGACGACCTCCGGCCGCCGCGAGTGCCCGGTGCTGCTCCGGGCGGCGCCTCGCGGCCTGCGTCCATGCTGGTCAACGGCGCATCGCCGCCGCTTCGGGCGGGACGGGGAACCTCGCTTGCGACCTCCGGGGGAGGCGCGCGGCCGCGTCCTCGTCCTCGGGACGCAGCCGCGCCCCGCGGTGCGGCCGAGCGCGGGGTGCGTCAGGCGCCGGCCGCGCGCACCAGGCCCGTCTCGTACGCGACGACCACGGCCTGGACGCGGTCCCGCACGCCCAGCTTCGCGAGGACGCGTCCCACGTGCGTCTTCACGGTCGCCTCGGAGAGGAACAGCGCGGTGGCTATCTCGGCGTTCGAGAGCCCCTCCGCCACGTGCTCGAGCACCTCCACCTCGCGCGGCGTGAGCCCCGCGAGGCGCGGGTGCGGGGCGGCGGGGTCGGGCGCCTCGCCGGACTCCGGCAGCCGCGGCGCGAACAGCTCGAGCATGCGCCGCGTGATGCGCGCGGAGACGACGGCGTCCCCCGACGCGACGGTCCGCACGGCGGTGACGAGGTCCGCCGGGCGGGCGTCCTTGAGCATGAACCCGCTCGCGCCGGCGCGCAGCGCCGCGAAGGCGTACTCGTCCAGGTCGAACGTGGTGAGGATGAGCACGCGCGTGCCCGGGTACGCGGCGACCACGCGCCGGGTGGCCTCGATGCCGTCCATGCCGGGCATGCGGATGTCCATGAGGACGACGTCCGGCCGCAGCGCCGCGACCTGGTCGACGGCGGTCGCACCGTCGCCGGCCTCGCCGACGACGTCGAACCCGCCGCTCTCCAGCACGAGGCGGAACCCCACCCGCACCAGCGCCTGGTCGTCCACCAGCAGGACCGTCGTCATGCGTCTCCCTCGTGCCACGGCAGCAGCGCGCGCACGCGCCACCCCTCACCGTACGGACCGGCCTCGACGGTGCCGCCGAACACCGCGGCCCGCTCGGACATCCCGACGACACCGCGCTGCCCGCCGGGGCTCGGCGTGGCGGACGCGGTGCCGCCCGCGTCGGTGACGACGACCTCGACGGCGTCGGCGCGCCGGCGCACGTCGACGCGCACGTCGGTGGTGCCGGGCGCGTGCCGCAGCGTGTTCGTCAGCGACTCCTGGACGATCCGGTACACGGCGAGCTGGAGGGCCGGGTCGAGGTCCTCGAGCCCGGTCACCGCGAGGCCCGACGTGCGCACAGGCAGCCCCGCGGTGCGCGCCCGGTCGACGAGCCGCGTCATGTCGAGGCTGCCGGGCTGCGGCTCGAGCGGCGCGCCGGTGCCCGGGCCGGTGCCCCCTCCGGCGCCGGTGCCGGTGCCGGTGCCGGTGCCGGGGGCGCGGTCGTCCGTGTCGTCGTCGTGCAGCACGCCGAGGATGCGGCGCATGTCGCCGAGCGCGGCGCGCCCCGTGTCGACAAGCTCGTCGAGGGCCGCCCGCGCGCGGTCGGGCGCGAAGTCGAACGCGGCCGACGCGCCCCCGCCCAGCGCCACCATGACGGAGATGCTGTGCGCCACCACGTCGTGCATCTCCCGCGCGATCTGCGCGCGCTCGGACGCCTGCGCGAGCCGCGCACGCTGCTCCTGCTCCTCGGCGCGGGCGCGGGCCGCCTCGGCGAGCGCGGCGACCCGCTGGTGGCGCGCGTGCACGAGCGCGCCCGCCGCCACGGCGACGAGTGCGAGCACCAGCACCGGGCCGGCGGTCACGTACCAGGAGGCGCTGGTCAGGAACCCGGTCGGGCCGGTGCCCGTGACGCCCGCGAACGCGTCCGCGTCGGCGCGGTCGACGCCGAGCATCTGCGCGGCCACGGTCAGCGGCAGCGGGAACGCCCGCGCCGCCACGAGCAGCGCCAGCACGCCGCCCACCGCGGTCGCCCACACCGCGCGCGTCCGGCCCGTCGCCGCCACGGCGTACAGCGCGAGCGCGAGGCCGAGCTCGAACCCGTTGGTCGCGCCGGTCAGCCCGAGCGACGCGACCCCGAGCCCGGCCATGGCGACCGCGACGGCCACCGGGCGCCGGCGCCGCCAGAGGAGGGCGACGGCGCCCGCGAGCGTGAGGACGAGCGACGCGAGCTGCATGACGAGCACGCGCTGCGGGTCGACGACCTCGTACAGCCAGAACATCGAGTCGGCGCCGAGGCCGAGCAGCAGGGCCCAGCCGGCGAACGCCACGACCACGAGGGCGTCGACGACGCGGTCGACGCCGCCGCGGTGGCGGGCGAGGAACGCCCGGGCACCGGCGGGCGTCGCCGGCGTCGAGCCGTCGGCCACGACGGGCGCGTCGCTCACGTCGCCTCCCCGCCCATCCGTGCATCCTCCCAGCCCGGCCGCCACGGGCACGTCGGGCGCGGCCGGCAGCGCGCGCGGCGACGG
>NZ_JBFTEP010000009.1:0-48834 GCF_047229365.1 Cellulomonas pasadenensis
CCGGGTACTTCCTCGGTGCAGCCATGACCCTCATCCTTCCCAGGAACGAGAGCCTCCGTCAGACCCGGGGCGAGACACCCGTGGACCCCGTAGGTCCTGCCGCGGAAGCCTACTCACCGACCTCTCCAGGTCGCACTCGGATGCTTCAGACATGAGTCCTCCACACCGAAGAAGAACCCGGGCGCTCATCGAGCGGACCACGCGCACTTGCGCAGCGAAGAGCGGCGATCGAAATGGAGCCCAAGCGTTGGCGAGGAACAACGGCGGCACGAGTCCCGCCTGGGCGACGCTACTCGCACTCGGGCTCGCCATTGCCGCCGTCAACAAGGTGGTCGACTGGTACCGAGCGCTGCATCCGGCGTGGCAGTGGGCCATACCGTCGATCCTCGCTGCGGCTGTGGCCGTCGCGATCGTGCTTGCAGTGAAGGCACGGCGACGAGCCGCGGCGCACTATGCGCTGTGGCAGCGCGAGGACGCAGAACGACAACGTGTCGCACTTGCTCGCCGGGCGCGACTCGATCGTCAGATCGCGAGCACCGACCGCATGAGCGGCAGCGACTTCGAGCACCTCGTGTGCCGGCTGCTGGCGAGGGAGGGGTGGTCGGCGCGCGTATCCGAGGGCGCGAACGATCTCGGTAAGGACGTGGGAGCAGTCGATGGTGCCGGACGCCGCCTGGTCGTCCAGTGCAAGCGATACGGGGATCGCAAGGTCGGGTCGGCCGAGATGCAGGCATTTCTCGGCACGTACAAGCATGTTCACGGCGCCGACGTCGGCGCTTTTGTGACGACGTCGCTCTTCACGAGGGCCGCGGCGGATCTCGGGCTCAGCGCCGGCCTTGTTCTGATCGACCGGGCACGGCTCGCCGCTTGGATGGAGGAGGGCGCACCGAGCGCACTACGACCGCTAGGAGCCGGCCCGTTGAAACACCAGCAGGTCGATTCGTCACTCGCCTTCGACGAGGAGCGGACCGTGATCACCGCGGCGGAGACGGATGCCGCCCGCGGAAGGCCCGCACTGTCCACCACCACTATCGACGCCCTGTACATCCCGTGGTCACTCGACGCGGACCTCGAAGTGGTGTCCATCGACCGACGGGACGTGACGCGCTGGTACTCATTCGTGAGTGGCGGTCCGGTGGAAGCCGCGGTCCTGCAGTTTCCTGACGCACCCGAGCACGAGCTCTACGTCAACAGTCGGTACGACACGCTTCCCATCGCAGCCGTCAACGAGCGAGCCACGCTCCTGCTGGATGAGTTCGGGTCGGGCGCAGCCTGGGGCGGGATCCGCGGTGATGCGTTGTTGGTCGGTGTGTCCGCGCGCGATCGGCGACCGCGCAGCATCGACGAGGCGCTGGTGCACGCCTTGGCTGAGTGATGCTCCTTGACCGCTAGTTTGAGCGCGACGGACGAGACGCGGCCTCACCGCCTCACGATCACCAGCTCATCACGCGCACGAGTGGCGGCCACATAGAGGACCGAACGAAGCCTCTGCTCGGCATCGCGACGCTCCGACTCCTCCATGGCGGCGAGCCGCTGCGCCTCCCACGGCGCCGTCCACCCGACATCGGTGAGGACGACCCTCGAGAACTCCGTGCCCTTGGCGCGGTGGCGCGTCATCACCGCGACCTTCCGCGCCGGTGGGCGCTCACGGTCCACGGCGACGGCCGGCACGTGCCCGTCGGTCAGTGCTTGTGCGACGCGGTCGCGCTGCTGCCGGTCAGGCACGAGCACCGCGATCGTCGAGGGGTCGTCGGTGGTGTCGAGCCAGCCGCGGACGCGTTCGACGACGACCTCGAGCTCCTCTCCGAGGGTCGGGGCGTGGAAGACCTCCGGGGAAGGCCCGCTCCGCGCCGAGCGATAGCCGGTCTGCTCTGTCTCCCCTTCGAGGTCCACCCACTCCACACCGTCGAGCTGCGCCAGCGCCCACCGGAGGTTCTGCGCAGTCGTGCGGTAGTTCAAGGTCAGGCGCCGCGAGCGACCGACGATATTCACCCCGAGCCGCTTGAGCGGTGTCCGGTGGCCGTAGATGCGCTGGTGCGAGTCCTCGGCGATGAAGAGGTCGTCCGGACCGGCCGGCGCGAGGGCGCGCAACAGCTTCCAGTGAGCCGGCGTGAGGTCCTGCCCCTCGTCGACGAGGACGTGGTCCGCGAGGCGCTCCCCAGCATGACCGGGAGCCCCCTCCAGGTAGGCGGCTGCGACCACGCCTGCCTCGGCGAAGTCGAGGGAGCCGTCGTGACGTGCCTCGGTGCGGTACTCCTGGAGCAGGCGCCACACCTCCGTGCGTGCCGACCGGTCGAGTGCGACACCGCGTCCGGTACGCCGCACGCGGAGGTACTCCTCCAACGTCCGGACGGCCGCGGGAAGCACCACGAGGTCGTACTCGTCCTGGAGGAAGCTCTCGTTGGCCACGGTCGGCGGCAGCGTCGTGGTGACGTGGTCGAGGACCGTCCTCCACCGGGCCTGCGGGGTGCGCTGGTTCGGGTGGGACCGCGCCTCCCCCAGGACCGCGGTCTGCGCGGCGTCGAGAGCCGGGCCGGGGGCACGCCGGACGACGGCGCTCGCCAAGGCGTCGACTCCGGTGACGTGGATCCCCGGCGCTCCCAGCTCCACCAGGGGCGCCGCGGGGTCGAGGCGTCGGACCTGATCGCGCAAGGCGTCGGCCAGGTTGGTCGTGTACGTCGTGAGCACGATCCGGGCGTGCGGATCACGAGCTGCGAGGGCGCGCGCACGGTGGACGAGCACGACGGTCTTGCCGGTACCGGCACCTCCGGAGACACGGAAAGGTCCGTTGGTGCGCTGGTCGACGTAGCGCCGCTGCTCGGGGTGGAGGAACACGCGCCAGGCCTCGAAGTCGTCGGCCTCGATGACGCGGCGCAGCTCCTCCTGGCCCTCGATGAAGGCGAAGGCCGTCCGAGCAGCGGGTCGCCTCAGCGCGCGGACCAGGTCCTCGTCCGCGTCCCCGGTCGTCGGTTCCGGTTTTAGGTCGAGGCGCTCGATGATGCTCTCGACCGACTCACCAGCACCGAGATCGACGAGCACGAGCCCGATCCACCCCTCGTGCTGCTCTGCGAGCGCCAGCAGGTCGTCCTCGGAGTCGACGGCGAGTGCGGCGTCGGCGAGCGCGTCCGGCAGGCCGAGTCGCTGCACGAGGTCGTCGTGGCTGTACCCGAGGGCAGGCAGGCACGGGGCGTGGGGGCCGTCAGCGGCGGGCGCCTTCTCGACCTCGCGAGGCGGTACGGGCGCCGTGTCGGCCCCCCGTGTCTGCGATGTGCGGGCCGGCGTCGGTGCCGGTTCCGGCACGGCGATCTCCTCGATCACCGGCATGCCGTTGATCGGGTTCTGCTTGAGCGTGACCTTCTTGGCGACGGCGATCGCGTCGTCGTGCGCCCAGATGCCGTGGAACACGTAGTGCGTGTCCCCCTGGCCGGTGAGCTTGAACAGCACGGCGCGCCAGAACTCGTCGACGCGCCCGGTGCGGACGCGCGGGTCGATCGACCCGTTGATCGGCTCGATGTGGAGGCCGGCTGTCGTGTCGTCCTCCTGAAGCTTCTCCAGGAACGTCCAGGCCTTCTTCTTCAGCGCACCGTCGGCGATCTTGTGGGGCGCCTTGCCGGCCATGACGAGTGTGGGCATCAGGCGTCCGCCTCTCCGCTGGCGTCGCCGACGACGGCGGCGACCTTCTCGATGTCCTGCGCGTCCAGGACCCGCCAGCCGGCCGCCTGCAGGTCGGCCCGGTCCTCGTCCGGGAGCGGGTTCACGGCGACCACGACGTGCAGCTGGGGCCAGGCCAAGTCGAGCATGATGCCGTCCGGTCCCTCGGTGCCGATCGTCGGCACCGGGACGGACGGGCGTGCGAGCTGGGCCAGCACCTCCCGCTCGACCGAGGTCGCCCGCTCGAGCGCGCTCTTCCAGCCGGCGGGCAGGCCGTCGACCGCCGGTGCCGGCTCGCCCGTCTCCGTCGTGCCGCCGGTACGGGTCGCTTCCTGCCATGCCGTGACCGTGGTGATCGTCGTGGGCCAGTCGCGCAGGTCCAACGCGTTGGACAGCTCGAGCCACCGACGCCACGCCAGGGCGTGCCCGTCGTCCATCACGGCCGCGCGGTCGTCGAGCACGACGGCCGCTCGCGCGACCGTCCCCACCTGCTCGACAGCGCAGGCCAGTGCTCCGGTGCGCATGACGTAGACGAACCGTGCGGTCGGCTCGGTCGTCGCCGGCGCGCCGAGGAGCGTGTCGACGGCGACCTGGGCGATGTCGACGCCCTCGGCGGCCGGGACGAACTGTCCGGGGTGCGCCGCCGATCCCAAGAGGTAGAACGGGACGCCGCGGGCGACCTGTCGCCGGTCGTCGGGCGAGGGATCGGCGACCCAGGCCACGATCTGGTCCAGCGCGCCCCGGCCGAGATCCTGGTACGCGGCCATCGACGCCTGCGTCGACGCGCCGGCGATGAGGCGCGACGTGATCTCTGGGCTGTACCAGTCCGGGACGGCGGGTGCGGCGTCATCGAGGTCGGCGGACGTCACGGCGATCACGCGGTGGCCGGCCAGGCGGAGGCGAGCGCGCTTCTCGGCGTCGTCGGCCAGCCGGTTGTGCGCGATGCTCGCGTGGTACGCCCGGCCGTCCGCGTAGATCGCGGTCTGCGGGACGCCGGCGGTCGACAGGACGAAGTCCGGCCGTGTCCCGAGGATGTCGACCTGCGGCGCCAGGACCCACTCGCGTCCCCGGCCGGTGAGCCGGGCGGTGTTCCCCCGCGGCCCGGGCACCTCGCTGACCTTCAGGCCGAGACCACGCGGGCCGAGCCGCTCCATGAGCCGGCGGTAGAGCTCCTGCTCCAGGACCGAGTCCCCGCTGCCGCCACCGGCCGGGGCGTCGCGCGTGATCGTCCACGACGACGGGGCGGCCACCCCGTCGTCCGGCACAGCGAGCAGGCGACGCAGATGGCGTTCGGCGGACGCCCGCGACACCGTCTGGACGTGCCCCGACAGCGCGAACGGCAGGAGGCAGCGGTGGCAGGCCAGGCGGTTCTCGTACCGGCACTCGCAGTCGCGCACCGTCTCCCACGCCACGGTCAGGAGCCGGTGCAGGTGCTGCGGGTCGGCGAGCTCGGCCAGGTAGCCGGTACCTCCCGGCACGACGTCGTGGAGCAGGATCGCGTCGTGGACGTCGCTGCCGTCCGTCGGGTCGGGGTCCTTCACGACTTGGACTGCGAGGTGGTCGGGGTGTCCGCCGATGTGCTCGCGCAGTCCCAGCAGCAGCGCGGCCGCCAGGCTCGGCACGGCGAACGTGTCGCCGATCGTCACGCTGTAGGGCAGCCGCAGCAGCAGGCCCTGGGTCTGCAGGGTGCGGCTGAGGGCGATCGTCCGGGTCTGCTCGTCGCGTGCCGTGCGGTGCGGGCACCACGGGCGGTGCTCGTGCGGCTTGTTGGTCCCGGCGTCGGAGTCAAGCTTGCCGCAGCCTGCGCAGACGCGGAACAGCCCGGCCTGCAACTCGTACCCGGCGATCCGGCGGGCACCGCCGAGCGACGGCAGACCGAGGTTGACCCAGCGCAGGTCGACCCGACGCAGCAGGGCGCACCCGAGGCCGACGCCGTCGACGAACCACCTGTCGGCGACGTTCTCCGGGTCGATGTCCACGGCCACCGGGATCTGGAAGCGGGTGCGCTCGCGGTCGTCGCTGCGGTCGGTGATGACCGCCTCGTCCCGCCGCACCTCCGCGGTGACGTGCTGCAGCTCGACCACCTCGTACCGCTGCCCGGTGTCGGCGATGCCGGTGCCGCCGCACCGGGGGCACGACGCGATCTGCCGCTCCGCGCCCTCCGTGCCGACGTCGGTCGCGTACCCGCAGCCGGGGCAGAACCGCCAGGGGCGCACGGCGGACCCGTCGTTGCCGAGGTCCACCGCGTCGATGGCGATCTCCCACCCGCTGGCGTAGAAGGTCGCCCCCGGGACGAGCTCGCGGATGGCCTGGCCGGCGCCGCGGCGGAACTCGGCGTGCGACGTCTCGAACTGCTGCGTGTCCGGGTCCATCCAGGAGAAGCCGACGTCGAGGGTGACGCCGTCGTCCAGCAGCGTGTAGTTGGGAAACACGCCGTACTGCTCGAGCACGCCGATCCAGTACTCCCCGGTGAGCTCGGCGAGCTGCCCTCCCGTCAGGGCGCGCGCCGCGCGCGCGGAGCGCAGCGCCCGCTTGTCGTCGTCGGTGACGGCGGGTGACGCGACCGCGGCCTCGAGCGCGGGAAGCAGCGCGTTCACCGCTGCCAGACGGTGCTGCAGGAGCGCGACCGTCCGCTGCCACCGCCCGCACGCGTCCGCGACGTGGGCCGCGAACGGGCTGGTCCGCGGCCCGTCGACCGGGCTGAGCCACTCGCGCAGGCGCGAGACGACGTCCTCCGGGAGGTCGGCGGGGAAGGTGCCCACGAACCGGTCGACATGCGTGTCAGGGTCGCGCTCCCCAAGGTCGACGAGCGTGCCCAGGTAGCTCCCCGGATCGACCGTCCCGATGGCGGCGCCGGCGGTCCGGGGCTGGGTGACGGCGGCGTCGCGAGCGAGTCCGTCGGCGAGGTGGGCGGTCAGCTGGCGGCGCAGGATCTCCTCCGCGCGCAGGTAGGTCGCCGGCGGACGGACCTCCCCGTTGATGACCGACAGCGGGTCACCCAGGCGCGGGAGCTGGTCGCCACGGCCGGTGACGAACGCCAGGTCCAGGGCGTTGCCGGTGAGACGTCCGGCGCGGCCGACCCGCTGCAGGTACGACGCGACCGTGCGGGGCAGTGAGGAGAGCAGGACCGTCGACAGGTCACCGATGTCGATGCCCATCTCGAGGGTCGGCGTCGCGACCAGCACGTTGGGGTCGCCCGGCTGCTGCTCGGTCCGCTTGAACGCCGTCTCGTACGCCTCGCGGTCCTCATCCGTGAGCAGGCTGGTGTGCTCGCGCGCGACGACGCGCCGCATGTCGGGCGAGGAGTAGAGGCGCTGGTAGAAGCCGGTCTGCAGGGGTTCGCGGCGCAGCACCCCCGGGCAGCGCACGGAGAAGCACGCGCGGCCCTCGAGCTGGTCGACGGTCGTGGTGCTGCCGGGGAGGCCCGCCTGGCACACGTCGCACACCAGCAGGTGACGCCCGGCGGCCAGGTCGGCCGGGGCAGCCGGCTGCACGAGCACCCGCTCCTGCGGGATGCCGTAGACGCTCGCGCCAGAGGCGGAGGTCTCCACGGTGAGCAGGCCGTCGTGAGCGAGACGTTCGATGAGCAGCTTGGCCAGCGCACCGCCGTCACGTGCCGGGACGCCGAGCACGCGCCCAGTCCACCGTGAGAACCACGACTGGGGTGAGGTGACCGGTTCCAGTCCCGTCGGACGTTCGAGGGTGCTGCCGCCGATGCGGGGGTACCCCGGGGCGGGACGGCCGGAGGGGAAGGCCGGCATGCCCTCGTGCCGTGGGCGTCCGCCCCAGATCGACCAGCGGGCGCCGTCCTCGCGGCGGTACCGCGTGAACCACGGGTGGTCGATCGCGCCCTGCGTCCGCATCCGCTCGAGCACCCCGCGGGACCAAGCGACGAGCGCCGCGTCGTCGGGGTCACCGTCGAGCGTGCCCTGGACGGCGAACCCGTCGAGCACGCTGCGCGCCGCACCGGCGAGGTACGCGGGCGAACCGGCCTGGATCTCGACGGAGACCGACCCGGTCAGCTCGAGGGTGCGTCCCAGCCGCGAGGCGAGGCCGAGCTCGAGGGCGGTGTCGAGCTCGAGCCGGCGGCGGACGCGG
The DNA here is from genome assembly GCF_047229365.1 of Cellulomonas pasadenensis. Taxonomy (NCBI): domain Bacteria; kingdom Bacillati; phylum Actinomycetota; class Actinomycetes; order Micrococcales; family Cellulomonadaceae; genus Cellulomonas; species Cellulomonas pasadenensis. The sequence continues at coordinate 7,750 of NZ_JBFTEP010000009.1, forward strand.
TTGCGGACGCCGACCGGCACGGCGCTGCGCCGCGGCGCCTGCCAGAAGGGCCGGAACGTGTCGCGGTCCGCCAGGTCCGTCGGCAGCAGCCGGTGGCGCGCGAAGGCGTCGTCACCCGCCTGCTCCAGCAGCCGGCCGACGAGCTCGTCGAGGGTGACCGGTCCGTCGGCCACGGCAGCGCGCACGGCGGCGCGGAAGGTGATGGTGTGGGAGCGGGCCTGGACGAAGCCGGCGCGGTGTGCGGCGTCCTGCACGGAGTCGGTGAAGACGAGCGCGCGCTTCTCGCGGGGGTTCAGCGTGGCGGAGCCGAACATCGTCGAGAGCGTCACCGAGAGCAGCGTGGCGATCGCGCTGCCGAGGAAGCGGATGCCGTCGGCCTGACCGCACGACGGGCACACCTCGTCCTTCGCCTGCTTGTCGGCGTCCTGGTCGCCGGTGCCGACGGCGAGCACAGGCAGCACCCAACCGTCCTGCAGGTCGGGGTCGTCGTCCGGGGGCGGCGAGGTGAGGAGCTCGCGGTTGCGCACGTGGAACCACTGCAGACCCTCGACGGGCCGGCCGCGCAGCAGGGCGTCGTCGGCCTCGCCGGCGGCGTGCAGCAGCGCGCGGGTGCGGCCCGCCCGGGTGGCGTGCTCGCGGCGGATTGTGTCGTCGTCGCCGGCCAGGCCGCGTCCGACGGGGTTGAGCAGGACCATCCAGCCCGACCGCCCGCAGTGCCGGCAGTACACGGCGGGGAAGGACGGGCGCAGCGTGTCGGTGGCGGACTCGGCGACCATGGGGCCGTCGTCGCCCCACCGGAACTCGGTGCGGGAGTCCGCGGCGCGGTCGATGCGGGTGAGCTCACGCACCCAGAGGTGCACCTCGGTGGAGAGGGCGGCACGGCCGGCGACCGCCCGGACGTGACCGAGCATGGCGACGACGTCCGCGACCACGCTCTCCCACAGAGCGGTGTCGAGCGTGGCTGCTGGAGCGACCCGAGCCGCGAGATCCGCCAGTGCCACCGCTTCGCCGGCGCCCCGGACGAGGTCGGCGACGAGGGGGTGGGCGCGCGTCGCCGCGAGCAGGGCGGGGGTGTCCCAGGTGACGGCCAAGTGGTCACCGTCGTAGAGGTGCGCGAGGACGACGCGGGCGAGGTCGCCGCCCGCCGGGTCCTCGCCGAGGTCGTCGACGGCCTCGCGCAACGCCGTGGCGCGCGCACCGTCGAGAGTCACCGGCGTCAGCCCCAGGGCAGAGACCTCGTCTGTGGCGTCCTCCACCCAGGCGTCGAGCGGCAGGCGCGTCTCTGTGACCACCGCTTCGGGGCCGAACGGCTCCCCGAACACCGTCTCGGCGAACCCGCACATGACCGACGGGTCGCCCTGGTCGCCGAGCGTCGCCGACGTCGCGACGGGCGTGACGATGCCCAGCGGGCGGGCCCGGTCCTCCTCGGAGACCGGGGCGTCGTCCGGCCAGTGGCTGCGCAGGACCAGGCCGAGGCGGCGCAGCAACATGGCGACGTCGGTGCCCTGGGCACCGTCATAGGTGTGGAACTCGTCGAGCACCAGGTACTGCAGGCTCAGCGCGGAGGTCTCCCACAGGTGCTGGTCCTCCTGGCGCAGCAGGAGCTGGTCGAGCATCTTGTAGTTGGTGAGCAGGATGTCCGGCGGGTCCTCCCGGATGACACCGCGGTCGGTGATGAGACCTTCCGCGGTGACGGTCGGGCGGGGCTTGCCCTTCTCCCCGACGTACAGCGCGGCGGTCACCCCGGACAGCTCGGCGTGCTCGGTGATGATGCGGGCGAGGCGCTGCGCCTGGTCGTTGGCGAGCGCGTTCATCGGGTAGAGCAGCAGAGCCTTGGTGCCGCGCACCCCGCGGCGACGGGCGCGCAGCACGTGGTCGAGGATCGGGAAGAGGAACGCCTCGGTCTTGCCGGAGCCGGTGCCGGTGGTGACCAGCGTGGGCTGCGGGCGCCGGTCGACCCCGTCGCGGATGGAGGCCAGGCGCGCGAACGCGGCCGCCTGATGCCCGTACGGGTGCGGGCCGCCGTACCACTCGAGGACCTCGCGCGGGTCGCGGTCGGCCGGTCGGAAGGGCAGCCGCAGCCGGACGTACGGGCCCTTGAACATGCCGGCGTCCGGGTGGGCGAGGAACCGGTCGAGCGCCGCGCGGGCATCCGCGTCGGCGAGCGCGAACGTGGTCGTCAGGTAGTCGACGAGGCTCGTGCGGACCGACGACGCCTGGACGGTGGGGAGCAGCTCGCTCATGACAGGAGGTCCCTCAGATCGGCGAGGCTGTAGCCGTCGTCGGTCCGCCAGAAGGTCCACCCGTTGACGGAGTGCTGCGCGACCGCAACTGCGGCCCGTGTCGGTGTCTCGTACACCTGGCCGTCATCGGCACGCAGACGCCCGTCCTCCAGAACGGTGACCCGGACCGTGGCGCCCCGCACCACGCGCGTCAACTCGCTACCCGCAGACAGGAGACCCGCGCGGACCAGATCGGCAGTGCCCGTGGCGTTCGACGTACGCGCCTGCCCGGTCGGTACTTTTTCCCCGTCCTCGTGCTTCGGCTCGGGTACGCGGTGGAGTACAACTCGCTCGGCGACGAGGTCGACCGCAGCGGTACGCCAACCCGCGTCGACGATCGCCCGGCTCAGTGCGGATCCGTCGTATCCCCGCCAATGCTGCACGTAGGTGCGCGCCGACGCCGGCAGCGGTGCCGCGATGACGTCCTCGACCTGGTCGAACGACAACCTCACCTCGTCGAGCGCTTGCCGCTGGAGCCAGTCACCCAGCGCGTCGTACGTGCCCGCGGCGTTCCGTGACCGCTGCACGCGAACGTGAGGGCGCAGTGGCCGGTGCTCGTTGGCGCGAGCGACCACGCGAGGCTCTTCCTCCGGCATGACGGCAGCTGCAGCAGCGAGCTCGTCGTCGTCGGCAGGCTCGACGGGGCGGCGCTCGGCCGGGCCCGGCCAGATCTGCAGCACGGCGTGCACCAGCAGGGCAGTCCGGCGGTCGATGTCCTCGTCCGTCCACGCGGCCTCGTGGCGCGCGGCGATGGAGGCGCTGAGCTTGAGCTGGGCGTGGTCGAGCAGGTACGTACGCTTGCCCGTCGGCCCGAGGCCTCGGCTGTGCGCGTCGTCGTCCCGCCACGGGCGGTTCGACAGCGTCGGGTTGAGCCGGCCGCTGACGAGGGTGAGGTTGCCCAGGCGGTGCAGTCGCTCGTCGCGCTCAGCCGTGACTGCCTCGTCGTCGTCGAGGAAAGCTGCCCAGTGCTCACGCCAGGCCTGCGGCATGACGTGCTCGATCGTGAGGTTGCGCGGGCAGGGCATCCCCTCTCCGAGGGGCCCGCGGTGGTGGTCCTCCAGGGCTTCCAGCACCATGCGGAGCCGCGGCCGCGTCAGCGTGCGGTAGACCGGCGCGCGCAGCAGGGCCGTCGTCACCGTGGCGTCGTCCGGCCAGGTACGGGACGGCGCGCTCTGCGCCTCGAGGTAGGCCACAAGTGCGTCGCCGGCTGTCGCGGTCGCCGCATCGCGGAGCACCCGCAAGATCGCGAGGACGGCGTTGTTCACGTCCTTGCTCGTGGCGCGCAGGAGGGCCCGCCGCACCAGCCAGCTCTCCAGTGCCCGGAGAGCTGTGTCGCGCTGGTCGGCGGGGAGATCGGTGGACGGGTGGCGCATGAGCCACAGCAGGACGGGCCAGACCACGGCGACGTCGAGCGTCTGCAGCACCCGGTAACGGAAGGTCCCGGGCACGCTCGTCGCCGGCAGATCCTCCAGACCGGCGTACACGTGCGCGTCGTGGGCGATCTCCTCCAGCAACGGCACCAGGTCGACGTCCGGCGCCGCGAGCACGCGGTCGCGGAAGGTGGCGAACACCTGGTCAGCCGGGACCTCCTGCACCAGCTTCATCGTGAGCCAGCGGTGGAAGAAGACGTCGAGGCGGGGACGCATGAGGCGCCCCTGCCGCTGCGGCCGGCGCCACTCGTCGGTGTCGAACGCGCGCCACAGCCGCCCGTACAGGTCCACCACGTCGAGCTGCCGGCTCTGGGCGACCTGGAAGACGAGATTCTTGATGAGGTCGGCCGCCAGCAGCGGGCTGCCGCGGTGGTTGAGCGTCTCGAAGATCACCTGGGCGTTGTCGCCCGGCTCCAGGTCGATGACGACGAGGCGCAGGTGCTGGGCGAGCGCCTGCGTGAGGGCCGCCAGCCGCTCTCCAGCGCCGTCCCCCGCACCCAGAGCCCAAGCGCGTGCCGCCTCGGTGAAGTACCGGTGCGCGCGCACGATGAGCGACTCGGCCAGATTGGCGGGGGCGGGCCCTTCCATCGCGGCGGTGAACGCCGACTGGTCACGGTCGGTCGGCCAGACCTTGAAGACCTCCTCGGGGCGGCCGACGAGCGCGCTGTTGTTGCGTGCGAGGCTGTGCAGCCCGGCGGCGTCCTGCGCCGAGCCGTGCTCGGCGACCACGCCCTGCACCGCGTCGAGCAGGAGCTGGAGCGTGGTGAGGCGCTGCTGCCCGTCGACGACGTGCCGCACGTCGATGAAGCCGGTCGGCACGGACTGCTGGTCGACGACGACGGCGCCGAGGAAGTGCGGCGAGACCTGGGCCGGGCCGAAGGCCACCGGCGGGGCGTCGAGCACGCGCTCGGCGAGCGTCCGCACGTCCTCCCACAGCGGCTCCCACTGCGTGTCGCGCTCCCAGACGTACGGCCGCTGGAAGAGCGGCACGACGTACCGCACGGAGTTGCCGAAGATCTCCGCGGGCGTGCGGGCGTACGCCTTCATGCCCGCTCCCTGCTCTGCCCGCTCATGAGCGCTCCGCGAGGCGGCGCTCGAACTCGGCGTAGGCGCGGCGCATGTCGGCCTCGCGGTCGAGGGTGACGAACGGGAGCTCGTAGGTGTAGGCGATGCCACTGCCCGGGTGGGCGGCGGTGCGGTCGGCCTCGGTGATGGCGTCGCCCTTGCGGCGCCAGGCCTGGAGGACGCTCGTGGGGACGAGGCGGCCGTTGGCGTCGTAGACATACGACGTGCGGTCGTAGCCGTAGAGGACCGCGAACTGGGTGCGGTAAACCGCACAGAGCTCGTCAGCAGAGATACCGAGCGCGACGGCGAATGCAGCGTCGATCTCGAGCTGAGCCTGCCTGCGGTCCTCCGGTCTGCGGAGTGGCGTAAGAGACGACCACTGCTTGGAGAGCCCGAGCGGGGGGCGGTTCGGTCGCGCACGACCGCCCGTCCATGCGTCTTGGAGCATTTCAGGCCGCCACGCGTTGGCGACAAGCGCACCCCAAGCCTCCGTCACTGCATTGAGGCGCAGTGCTCGCAGCGCTATCGCGTTCGAGAGTCGGTGACCTAGGGCGGCCGGAAGGCGAGACGCTGTACCTGATCGGATGTTCGACTTTGGGACCGTCCGAATCGCAAAATCACTGAGGAGCGAAGACATTCCTCCGACCAGGACAGCCAGATCGAACGGCTGGAGCGTCGGGGAGCCCATTGAGTACACGCCGTCTACGTGCGCCGGGCCGGGCGGGATGATGGCCGGGATGAGCGTGCGCTCACCTTGGTTGGCGGCCATGTTGCGCCAGGCGATCCGGTAGTGGTCGCGGGCGGGCTGCGGATCGTCCGGGGTGCCCCAGTCGTCGTAGGCGCAGTCGTAGTCGTAGCGGTCGCCCGCGGGCTTGTACGCGGTGACCGGGATCGCGTCTGGTGCGAGCGCCTCGAAGTCCGTCGCCGACCAGTCCTGGTTGTGGAGCATGGTCTTGTTCGGCGTCTTGTAGAAGGGGGTCGAGACGAAGAGATGGGGACCCTGGAGGATGACGTCGTCCCAGGACTCGGGCGGTCCCCAGGCGCTCTCGAAGTAGCCCTTCACGCGATCGGTCTTCTCATTCCACCCGGCGGAGAAGCGCAGGCCCAGAGCACCGATGCGCGGTGAGCGCGCGAGCTTGTCGAGCGTCGCCGCGGCCGAGGTGTTAACGGCGTACACCATCCGCGTCTCCGGGACGGAGACATCGGCCGTCTCGAGCACCGCGTGCCACGTCCGCAGCGTCTCCTCGGTGACGTGGGTAATGCGGGACCGGTGGGGCCGCACGTCCCATCGGCCGTCCTCGTCCTTCAAGCCCGGCTCGGGCCCCGAGCCGTCGTGATGCAACGAACGCACTGCCGTGTCGGGGTGGTAGAGCCACGACGCCTGAACGAACTCGACGCGGTCGCGGGCTCGCCCGTGCACCGTGATCCCGAAGTGCTTGTGGTCCTCGATCTCGAACAACAGCAGTTCGTTGACGAAGTGCCAGTGCCGCCGGAGGTGCTGGTAAAGCGCTCGCCGTAGAGCCCCGGCCTTCTCGTCCGTGAAGTGCGACTCCAGGTGGATCATCGCCGCCATGCCGCCAGGACCCGTGTGCCGCCACATCAGTTCCATGAAGCATCGGTACAAGTCGGGACGTAGGCCAGTGAGATGTGGGTACATCGTGCGCGCCGAGACCGCGGTGCGCGTGGCCAACGTCTGGCCGGCGAGCGTGAGAACGAGGTCGCGCATACCGGGGAGCTCGAGCGTCGCCTCCCGCCGTCGCAGGACCTCGCTCTGGCTCGGCTTCACCGCGAGCTGCCACCACGGGTCGCCTTCCGCGAGGGCCGACGCCTCGTCCCAGTCCGGCCGCACCCACGGCGGGTTCCCGACCTGCAAGTCGAACCCCCCGCGCAGGAACACCGAGGAGAAGTCGAGCTCCCAGTGGAAGAAACCCTGTTCGGCGGCGACACGCTCGCACACCTCGAGCCAGGGGTGGTCCCGCACGACGTCGGCGACGGGCTTGGCGTCGGCGAACAGCAGCACCTGCTCCTCGACGTCCTGCAGCTCGTCCCACGACGCGGCGTCGGTGAGCGTCTGGTTGCCGGGCAGCGACCGTCGCTTGAGCTCCGGCGCGCGCCCGACCAGCCGCTGCAGGGCGTCGATCCACTCGTCCAGACGCGGCGGGGTGGCCTGCACGGGCGTGCCGCCACGCTCGACCGTCGTCGTCGCCTCGGTCAGCGGCCAGAACCACAGGGCGCACCACGCGTCCATGACCCGGCGCAGTCGCCGGTAGGCGCCGTCGGCGTCCGCCAGTGACGCCTCGACCTGCTCGCGGGTCACGGTGGCGCCCTGCTCGACCTCCGCGCCCCACACGTCGACGCTGCGGCGGATGCCCTGCTCGGCGAGCGACATGCGGCGGGCGGCGATCTGCCAGAGGACCTCGACCCGGTGTGCGATCTCCGTGAGGGCGTCGATCTGGCCCTTCGTCGGCTTGGCCTTCAGCGCGCTGCGCCACGCCTTGAGCGCCTTGGTGGCGTCCGGGGCGAGCGCGGCGGCCTCCTTGGCGTAGGCGGCGGCGCCCCAACCGTCGGCCGGCAGCAGGAAGTGGTGGATGCCCGTCGCGGGACCGTCGAGCAGCGTCGTCAGGGGCGCATCGGTGGGGACGGCCCGCAGCCACGACTTGTCGGTGACCTGGTCGCGCCGGTACAGGGCGCGGCGGGCGCCGATGAGGGAGTTGCCGCGGCGCAGGTGCAGGCCGAACCACGGCGCGTCGAGCCCCGCGACCATCGTGTCCAGCCACAGCGAGATCTCGGCGAGCTCCACGGCGGTCGCGTTGAGGTCGACCCCGTAGACGTTGTGGAGCGCGATGTACGCCTTGGCACGCTGCAGCTCGCGCGGGTAGGCGTCGGGGTCGATGCGCTCACCCAGCTCGTCCTGCCGGCGGGTCAGGTACTGCTCCGCGAGCTGACGGACCGCCTCCAGGGCGAACGCGCCCGAGCCGAGCGCCGGCTCGCAGACCGTCATCCGCAGCACGTCGGCGGCCGACGTCGTCGTGCCGCCCTGGTCGAGCAGCTCCTCGAGGGCCTGGCCCACCGTGAAGCGGGTAAGCACCTCGGGCGTGTAGAAGGACGCCGACTGCTGGCGCTCACGCCCCGCGAGGCGGAAGACGAAGGTACCGGCGCGGTGCAACACCGGCTGCAGCTCACCCGTCACGGGGTCGGGGGCGCGCACGAAGTCCTTCGAGGCGATGCCCTCGATGCGGTCCGCCGGCACGACCCACGAACCTTTGGAGGCGTCACCGTCCTTCGCGACCTCGAACAGGTCCTCCTGCGCGAAGAAGCCGGTGTACGACATGAGCCCCTCGTACACCGCACCGAGCTGGTTGATGCCGAGCTCGGCGTAGGAGATGTACCCGCGGTCCGCCCCGCGCTTCTCCTTGCTGAGCAGCAGGTGGCCCAACACACGCTGCAGCTCGCCGTTGCCCAGGCCGACCTCGTCGATGTGGGCCGTCGCCGCGGGTGAGAACAGGTCGGCGCGCAGCGCATGGAACGTCAGGCCCTCGTCGCGCAGGTCGTCCTCACGCGGGGCGGGCGGGACATGGCCGGTGTCGACCAGCCGGAACAGCACGCCGAGCGACTCGTACAGGTGCGTGCCGTGCAGCGCGCGGTCCGACGTCAGCGGCACCTGCACCGTCTCGCGCAGGCGGTCGAGGCTGTACCCGGCGTCGTACTCCGGGGCGCCCGTCGGCAGCACCCCGAGCTCGGGGGACGCCTCGGCGTACAGCAGGAACAGGATGCGGTAGAGGAACCGCAGCGACTGCTTGGCCAGCACCTGCGCCTCGGCCTGCGGCAACGGTTCCAGACCGGCCCAGGCGCGACGGGTCACGACGTCGTTGGCGATGATCTCGATCGACAGCCGCACCCCGTCGCGCAGGTCCTGCGAGACGCCGACCGTGTGCTTGACCGAGGCCTCGAGCACTCCGTCCCACCACAGCCGCCCCTCGGTGTCCGGTGCGACCGAGGCGGCCGAGAGGCACGTGAGCGCCGTGTCGACCTCGCCGCCACGGCGCGTGTCGTTGCGCTCGGCGACGAGCTGCAGGTCGACCGCCAGGTACCGGCCCTCGGCCCACCGCGCCCGCTCCGCCAGCATCGCCCAGCGCCCGGCGAGCACCAGCGCGTACGTGGGCCCGTCCTCCTGCACGAAGAGCTGCGACAGCAGCCGCGCCGCAGAGCGGGTCGGCTCCGACTCCTCGTCGACCGCGACCTCCGCGGCGAGCGTCACCCCGTCCTTGGCGAGCAGGTCCTCCAGCGCCGTCACCGGCAGCGCCCGGACCAGCGCCAGCGGCGCGCCACCGGTGAGGCCGGCGGCGCGCACCCGCCGCAGTGGCCCGTCACCCTCCGACCGCAGCCCGTGGCGGTCGAGCTCCAGGACGTGGGTCAGGCGGTCGGCCACGCCGTCCGCGAGGTCGGCGAGCGCCGTCGTGTCCAGGACCGTGTCGTCGTCACGTGCCTGCTCGCGCAGCGTCTCGACCCGCTGCGACAGGTCGGCCAGCGCCGTCTGCAGCTCACCGCGCGCGGCGGTGAACCGGCTGCGCGGCGTCTCGCCGGGCTCGGCGTCCCACTCCTTGCGCCGCGCCAGCACCAGCGCGCGGAACGACTGCGACGTCGCGTCGGACGTGAAGAAGTGCTCCGAGATCCAGCCCTCGCCGACGACGAAGGCGTCCGACGCGCTCATCGTGCCTCCGCCTCGGGGACCACCACGAGCAACGGGCGCAGCAGCCCTCGGTCCGGCAGCATCGACTCCACCAGCTCCCGCTCCTCCTGCACCGGCAGCCGCCGTTCCTTGAGCAGCTTGGTCTGCACGTGCTCGCGCGCGTCGGCGTCCCACTCGTCCAGGCGCGTCGCCCACTGCTCGACCCGCTGCCGCACGTCCTCGGCTGCGACCTCGAAGTGCTGGTCCATCTGCGGTGTCGCCCGGTCGACGGCGGCACGGACGAACGGCTGCAGGCCCGCCGCGTCGGGTACGGGGCCGGGGTTGGCGCGTCGACCGTCGACCCCCAGCGCGGCGAGCGCGCCGGCGGCGGCATCGTGCGCGGTCACCAGGGCGAGCCCGTCGGCGCTCGCGGTCGGGAACTCCACGGTGAGCCGGGACGCGGCCACGACCTGACCGCGGCGGTTGGTCAGCGTGCCCTGCAGCAGCACGGTCGGCCCGTCGACGGGCCCCCGCACCGCGAAGACCTCGTTGCGTCCCAGCCGTGCCAGGGCGCGGTCGACCGCCCACTCCAGGACGGGGTGCAGCGGTGACAGGAAGTGCGCGTCCGGCCAGGACGAGCCGCTGGCGTCCGTGAGCGCGTCGCTCAGCCGCTCCTTGCCCCGTGCGGGGGTGGTCGCCAGCACGAGGGACTCCGTGACGCGCCGGTCGGTCAGGTACGACTGCGGGAGCACCTCGAGCCGCTGCCGCAAGTCCGGCGTGGGCGTGAGGCGGGCGGTGCCGAAGCCGGCGTCACGGGACCACCCGACCCCGCCCCTGGCGGGCGGCGATGCCGGGTCGGCCTCCTCGAACGCGGCGTGCAGCGCCTCCTCGAGGAACTCCACCTCGGTGGCGAACATGCCGGTGTCCGCTGCCGGGGTGGTGACCACCGGCGCAGGCGCCGGGGTGGGGGCGCCGGGCAGACCGCCCGTGAGCTGAGCGAACAGTCCGGCCAGGTCGTCGCCCGCCGCGACCTGCTGCGGGGTGCGGACCACGTCGTCGAGGTCCTTCTGCCCGGCCAGCACGCGGGTGAGGATCTCCTCCTCGCCCTTCACGTCGTACGTGCCCATGAGGCTCGCGACGTCACCGAGCGCGCGATGCGCCTCGTGCTCCTTGTCGACGAGGCGCGCCAGCACCCGCACGTCACCGGAGAAGCGGGCGTCGGACGGCGTGAGCAGCAGCGTCGTGATGCGCGGCGGGTGCTTCTGGCCGTACCGGTCGATGCGCCCGTTGCGCTGCTCGATGCGGATGAGGCTCCACGGGATGTCGTAGTGCACCAGCTCGTGACACTGCGCGTGCAGGTTGACGCCCTCGGACGCGACGTCGCCGGTGACGAGCACCCGCACCGGCGTCGACGCCTGCTTGAACCGGTCGACGACCGCCTGCTGCTCCTCGTCGCTAAGACCCCCGTGCATGATCTCGACCGCCTCCGGCGGCAGCCCCAGGTCCTTCGGGAGCTGCGCCCGTAGGTGCGTGAGGGTGGCGACCCGCTCCGCGAACACGACCACGCGGGTGGTCGAGCCCTTCCCCACGCCGATACCCCGCAGGTGCGTCAGCAGGGCGTCGTACTTGGCCGAGCGCGTCACCTCGGCGTTGAGATCGGCGAGGCGTCGCAGCGCCGCCCGCTCGGTCTCGGCGGCCGGCCCCGTCGCGTTGCTCAGGCGGGAGAGCCGCTGGCGGATCGACTCGGCCAACGCCGCCGGGGAGGACAGGTACGCCTTGGCGAGCGTCCAGGGGAACAGCGACTCGTTGCGCCCGGAGTACGGGGACGCACCGCCCGCCGGGTGCAGCCACGTGCGGACCAGCTCGTCAGCGACCGCGTCCTCCGCCGCGCTCGCCACGACCCGCACGTGGTGCGGCTCCTGACGCTCGGCCCAGTCCGCACCCACGACACCCGCGACCTCCGGGCTGTGCCGGTGCCGGCGGACCACGAGACGCGTGACCTCGTCCGGTCGGATCGTGCCGTCCGGCGCCACGGCCGTCGGCTCGAGCAGACGCACGAGCTCCGCGAACGACTCCGCCCTGCCGTTGTGCGGGGTGGCCGAGGCCAGGATCAGCGCCTCGGTGGTCCGGGCGAGCGTGCGCGCCAGCTTGTTGTTCTGCGTCGAGGGGTTCGTGAGGTTGTGCGACTCGTCGATGACCACGGCGTCCCAACGCTGCTTGCGCAGGTTGTGCACGTACCGGCCGGACTTCAGCGTGTCGATCGAGATGATGACCCGGCGGAAGTACGAGAACGGGTTGCGCGTCGCCGGGAGCTTCTGCCGCACCCGCTGGATGCCCGCCGAGTCGAGCCGCACGAACGGCAGCGCGAAGCGGTTCCACAGCTCCTGCTGCATCTGCTCCAGCACGTGCCGCGGCGTCACCACGAGGATCCGCTCACCGCGCCCGCGGCGGACCAGCTCCGAGAGGATCATCCCGATCTCGAGGGTCTTGCCCAGGCCGACCGCGTCCGCCAGGAGGATGCGCGGTCGCAGGTTCTCGGGGTCCAGTGCGGTGCGCACGGCCGTCTGCTGGTACGGCAGCGGGTCGGCCAGCGCCTGCGTGGAGACCGTGAGCCGGGCATCCGTCAGCGGCACCGGCGTCTTGCGGATGGTCGACTCGAGCCAGAGCCGGGACGACCGGTACCGCGGACTGCCGTCCGCCACCACCGTGGCGTCCCGCGGGTCCTTCGGGGCGATGGTGTCGAGGCTCGCGTAGAAGACCGCAGGAAGGTCCCGGACCAGCTCGCTCAGGCCTCGGACGCGGACCAGGGTGCCGTCCGCCGTCTCCTCGGTGGAGCGGACCAGCCACTCCTCGTCGCGGACGACCACGACGGACCCCGGGGCGACGGCGAGGTCGTGACCCGCAGAAACCCTCACGTCCAGCCCCCTTGCTCGCCCGGCGCAGAAATGCCGCGCCTGGCGAGGATGGTAACCAGACGGTCCACGCGTCCTGGAGAGAACGACGTCCTGGACGACGACTTCGCCGCGGACGAGCGAAATGTCGCACGGTGCAGGCCGATCGCGGGATAACCCCGCGAGGTGGCCCTGACGCACCCCGCGCGGCCTGCGGGGAGCCGCGCGGAATGTGACCTCATCCACCCCGACGTCGACTCGTTCGACGTCATCCTGACCGCTTGCTCCGGAGCGAGGTCGCGCTCAAGGACGCGGTCGTCGGGCCCGCGGGAGGCCGGTCAGGAGGAGCTCGAGCGCGCGCTGACACTGTGAGGCACCGGCAGAGTCGCCGGTCCTCCCGTGAACGGGCTACAGCCGTCGTCATGAGCGCCCGAGTGCCGCCCCACGGGCAGGGCAGGCCTCGCTCGGCGAAGCGCGGGCCGCGCACCCTGCGCCGGTCCTGTCAGAAGAGCCCGTCGGCCTCGGAGTGCTGACCACGGTGCGCCGCGAGGATCGCGCGCCCCATGGCCGCCCCGAGCTCCAGGGGGACCGCGTTGCCGATCTGCCGCGCGATCTGCTCGCGGGTACCTGCCCAGAGGTAGCCGGCCGGGAAGCCCTGCAGGATCGCCGCCTCCCGATGCGTGATGACGCGGTCCTTCTCGGGGTGGATGTAGCGGCCCTTCTCCGGCTTGAAGAACTCCGTACGGATCGTCACGGAGGGCCTGTCCCAACGGAGGCGGCCCATGACGTCGCCGGAACCCGTCGTGTGCTTGATCCAGCACGGCGCCTTGAGTTCCTCAGGAAGATCGAATCTGTTCCCGCCAGGAGGGATCGCGGCGAACCGGAGCCTCGAGATGTCGCGGTACTCCCGACCGATCTGAAGGTCGTCAGTGGTCAGGCCACCGAGAAAGACCTCCTGGTTGACCGGGACGGTCACCGTCGGCCACTCCTTCGTCGCGGGCTCCGGCAGCCCCTCGATCGCCTCACGCACCGTCCGGTGCCGGCCGACATGCGTGGGGACCGGCCACGGGGGCGCAGCGACATCGGAGCGGTGCCCGATCAGGAGGGCGCGCTTGCGCGCCTGGAACGACCCGTAGTCGGCCGCGTTGACGACGCGCGCCTCGAACTTCCAGTCGGCGAGCATCCCGCCGCCGTCCGTCTCGCGCTGGAACAGCTTGAACTGCTCCGACTTCATGAACGTCGCGACGTTCTCGACCACGAACCACTTCGGTTCCGCGCGGACGATCGTCTTCGCGTACTCGTACCAGAGGGCGTTCCGGTCGTCCTCGGCGTCCTGTTTCCCGAGGGTCGAGAACCCTTGGCACGGAGGCCCTCCGACGATGACGTCGACGGTCGGCACGGACTGCTGGTCCAACCACTCCTGGATGGGCCCGACGAAGACGTCTGTGTCCTCGTGGTTGAGCTTGTAGGTGGCCGCCGCAGCTCGGTCCATCTCGACTGCGGCGACCGTCCGGAACCCGCCGGGCGACGTCACACCGGCGCTCAGACCGCCGGCCCCGGCGAACAGGTCGAGGACCGTGAGGTCGTCGGTGCGCTGTTCGGGGGCGAGGGACACGACGGCAAGCGTAGGGCCGACCGTGCCGAAACGGCCCCCGCGTGTTGGAGTGACTACCGTCGTGTCGTGGTCGGCCGCACCGCTACTTCACCAGGTGATCAGGAGCCCGGGACGCACGTGGCGGTGCCCTCGTCCGCCTCCGTCTCCGCTCGTATGGCACGGCAGGCACGTCGCGACACGGACCCGGAGCTCGCTCTGCGCCGCGCCCTGCACCGCCGAGGGCTCCGGTACCTGGTCGACGCCCCGCTGCCGTCCATCCCGCGCCGGCGCGCGGACGTACTCCTTCCTCGGGCGCGCGTGGCCGTCTTCGTGGACGGGTGCTTCTGGCACGCGTGCCCCCTCCACGCGACGCAGCCCGCCTCGAATTCTGAGTGGTGGCGCGCCAAGTTGGAGCGGAACGTCGCACGCGACCGCGACACCGATGCCCGGCTCGGTGCTGCGGGCTGGCTCGTCCTCCGCTTCTGGGAGCACGACGACATGACGGCCGCCGCCGACGTGGTGATGGAGGCCTGGCGTACGCGACGGTGAGATTCACCCGTCAGGAGCTCAAGGAACACCCACTCGGGCGCCGATGATGACTCCGTCATGAGTGATCCAGAAGGCCCCCGTTGGCAGTGGCGTGAGCAGGATCCGGCGTACGGGAACTACGGCAACGCCAACCAGTGGACGGTCAACGCCGGCCTGGCCTCGCTCGCGCGCGAGAGCGCGCAGAACACGAACGACGCCCGCCTTCCGGACCGGGCCGCGGAACTCGTCTACACGTTCGTGCGCCTGACCGGAGAGCACCGCCGAGCATTCGAGGAGGCGCTCGGCTGGCACGACCAGCTCCTGCCGCACGTGACCTCGATGGGCGCCTCGTCGAGCGGTGCCGTCACCGCGGGCCAGCTGGCCGCCGGTGTCGAGGACCTGCGCACGTCGGACGCTCTCGTGCTGCTGAGGATCTCCGATCACGGGGCCCGCGGCCTGTGGGGGCCGGAGTTCGCCGACGGCCCCGAGGGGCAGTTCGGCAACTTCGTGAAGCTGTGCCGACTGGACCTGTTCAGCGGCAAGGACAAGGCGGCGGGCGGTTCCT
This sequence comes from Cellulomonas pasadenensis, assembly GCF_047229365.1. Taxonomy (NCBI): domain Bacteria; kingdom Bacillati; phylum Actinomycetota; class Actinomycetes; order Micrococcales; family Cellulomonadaceae; genus Cellulomonas; species Cellulomonas pasadenensis. The sequence goes on from NZ_JBFTEP010000009.1 coordinate 22,774, forward strand.
TCGGGCTGGGCAAGGCCGTCTACTGGCGGTTCTCGCGCGTCCAGACCGTCGTCTTCAACTCCACGGTGCTGCCCGAGGACGGCAGCGACGGCCGACACCGCAACCGGCTGTTCGGTGTGCAGCAGGGCGTCGTCCACCATGTCGACGGGAAGGCGTACCAGGGCCGCGGGTACTTCGGTCGGCAACCCGCGGACGGCACCGACGTCGCGTCGGTGTGGGAGGCCGAGGAGCTGGCACGCCGACTCCACGTCGCACGCCCGGACGACCGACCGGGCACCACGGCGCTCGTGGTCGGGTTCTACGACCCCGACGACCCCCGCACCGGCCTGGTGGGGCGCAACGCGCTGACGAACCTCGCGAGGACGCTCAGGCAGGGCGTGGAGGAGAGCTTCTGGCCCCTCCTCGCGCGCCGACGCATGAGTGTGCGCATCGACGTCGAGGAGAACGGCGTCCGCACCGAGTCGACGACGGTCGATCCCGCGGAGACCTTCACGGAGCTGGTCCGGGGCCTGCACAAGTACGACGCGGGCGAGGTCGCCGAGTCCCTCGACGACGACGAGGCCGTGATCGTGCGTGACGTCGTCATCGACGTGCCCGCGCGCCGGGCCCCCGACGCGCACCCGGCCTTCGCCCACCAGGCCAAGCTGGTCGTCACGCTGAGCGACTCCCAACCCGACACCCTCGAGAACCGCGTGTGCCTGTTCCGTCGGCCGGAGATGATCGTCGAGACGGTCGACCGCGTCTTCGAGGGCCGCAGCTACCACGCCTTCCTCCTGGCGGGCGCCGCGGTGTCGCCCGACGCCGCGACCGACGAGCAGGTCCGCGCCGACGACTTTCTCCGCTTCAGTGAGCCTCCCGCCCACGACAGGTGGATCCCGGGGACGGGCCGGAAGCAGGCCAGCCAGGCGAATCTCACGGCCCGGTACGTCGCACCGTGGGTCCCGAACCTCCGCAGCATCGAGACGCGCGTCCTCGAGGCTCTGCAGTCGGTGTTCGGCGCGCCGCCGCCGCCGTCCGACAGCCCGCCGGAGGCCGTCCTCAAGCACCTCCGGTTCCTCACCGGCGAGCCCGGCACCGGAGGTCGCGGTGTGCCGGGTGCCCGCAAGCCCGAGGTGCTGGACGTCGCGGCCGCTGTCGTCGACGGCCGCTGGCACGTCGACTTCACGGTGCGCGCCAGCAACAGGGCACAGGGCTGGGCCCTCAAGCCGCGGCTCGCCTTCGTGGGGCTCGACGCGAAGGCGGTCGCGGTGCAGTGGGACGGGCCGCTGGAGGCCCTCCAGGCCGACGGCAGTGTGACCGAGGACGGGACGGTCGTACTCCCGCAGAAGGACCGCGCTCGTGTCGTCAAGGCGCGTCTGCGGGGCCGGTCGGTCGTCGGCGCGCCGATCCCGCCGCGTGACGCACGCATCGACGTGGTCGTGCGGTCCGTGACGGGGGCCGGATCATGACGTTGCTGCTCCCGTGGTCGTCGTGGCGGCAGGAGTGGGAGGTCCGGCTCGACGAGGTCGTCGTCGACGGCACGGAGCGGAGCGACATCGCGAGCGGGGACCACCGTCGACTCGACCTCTCGGAGCCGTGGGAGAGCGCCACCGTCCGTGTCACCGCGGTGCCGGCCGACGGCGAGCGGCCGGACGGGATCAGCGGCCTGATCGTCCACGCCTTGGTGACCTGTCGCGACACTCTCTGGCGCGCTCCCGTCGTCCTCGCACCCCAGGAGGACGGCGGTTGGCTCGGACGGGTCGAGCTGTCGTCGGACGTCCTCGCCGGCACGGTCGAGATCACCGCCACCGCGACCGCGACCGTCGACGGCTCGCGACGGCTCGTGGCTCTCGGGACGACGTGGCGCGTCGTCGTGGATCCCGGCGACGCGCCGTGTCCTTCAGGGGCTCCTCCGTTCCGTACGGTGTGGACGGCATTCCGCGGCGACGACGCGCCGGCGGACGTCCGCGGAGCGCCTGACTCCTACGCCGTGGTGGCGGCGCACGCGGACGAGCTGGTCCTGTACCTCAACAGCGGCATCGAGGGCCTCCAGGACCTCCTGCACGCGGATCGAGCGAGGGGTCCCCGGCGGATGGTGCGCGAGCTCGTGGGCGCGGAGGTCGCACGCCAGGCGCTGGCCTCCGTCGTCCGAGCAGCCGCGGGCGAGGTCGTCGAGATGTCGGACGTGGACACGGTCAGTCCACCGACCGGGCGCACCCACCGCCAGGCGCTCGATGCCGTCGCCCGCGCCATGCCCGAGGTCGCAGGCCTCGACGAGCTCGTCGAACGTATCGCCGCCGCCGAGCACGGACCATCGGCGACCCGGTTCGCACTGTGGGCGGAGATCGACGCGGCCGTCGCACAGCTCGCCGGGACGACGGCTGCCGTCTCGGACGCCGCGAAGGAGGTGCGCTTTGTCTGATGCGGGCCTGAGGACCTTCACCGCTGTCCCGACGGTGCACGACCGCGAGCGGATGCTGGAGGATCCCTCCTGGTCACCGAGTTCCCTGGCCGTGCTCCGGCGTCGGGACGGATCCGAGGTCTCGGTCGCGGCCGTGACCGCCCTCATGGACGAGTGGCGTCGACTCAGCGACTCGCAGGCATGGGGTGCTCCTTCCGACAGCGACCGCTGGCTCGCCCCCCGCCTCCACTGGGCTCTGCGCATCACCCGCGCCGAAGCCGCAGACAAGGGCGTGTGGTTGTGGCTCGCCCTGCGTCATCTCGACTACGTCGCGTGGCGATGGGGTTCGCCCGCGACGGAGGACCGGTGGACGGGAGGCGTGAACAAGCAGACCTTCGCCCGGCTCTGGTGGGGCGCCGAGTCGTTCCGCGACGGGGGCGACTACGAATCGGTGACAGCAGCCTTCACGCTGCAGGACCTCCCCAACTCCTTGCTCCACAGGGAGATCACCCGGGTACGCCCTTTCGCGGTCGCGCTGGCCCGGTTCGCGGCCGCCGGCGACGGCGAAGGGCCGCTGTCCGCCGACCGGCTGAACAACATCGCCGGTGTCGCGAACCTGGTCCTCGGCGGCCTGTCCCCGGAGGCGGTCACGTCGTGGTGGGTCGAGGACCATGCCGTTCTCCGCACGTGGTGCCGGTCGGAGCCGGCTGCCCCGGCGTCGTGGGACGCCCTCCCCGCCGGACCCGGCACCGGACGTCTTCCCTCCGACGTCACGGCGGCGGCAGAGCACCTCGTCCGGCAGTGCGATCGCCTCGGTCCTGACTTCGCCCGGGCGAAGGGCAATCGAGCCGGAAGGCGCGTCGGCCACGCAGCGGCGATTCTCGAACAAATGTACGGCTGAGTCGCGCTCAGCAAATTCATTGTCGGTGGTCGAGTCCATGATGCGTGACCATCCGGCCGAAGTCCGGATCCGGTCGAGGAGGACACGAGATGACGTGGACGTCGGGTGACGCCGATCTGGCTCATGTGGTGCGCGAACAGACCGCGGCGTGCCTCGATGTGTACGCACGCGACCCCAAGCGCATCGAGGAGGACGCGAACAACGAGCGTCGCATCGCCGAGGGCGGGTACCGCGACCGACAGCTGCAGGAACTCATGCAGAACGCGGTCGACGCGGCGCGCAACGGCGGCAGCCGCATCGAGGTCCGGCTCTCCGACGACACCCTCTACGTCGCCAACGACGGCGAGTCCTTCAGCGCGAAGGGCGTGGAGGCAGTGATGGCCTCCGACCTCTCCTCCAAGTCCGACGACCGGATCGGTCGCTTCGGCATCGGTTTCAAGTCGGTCCTCGCCGCCACGGCCACCCCACGGGTCTACAGCCGTTCCGTGTCGTTCGCATTCGACGCCGAGTGGACGGAAAGCACGATCCTGGAGGCGGGCCTCCGGGCGCCGCGGTATCCGGTCATGCGCCTCGCACGCGTGCTCGATCCGGTTGCCGCGGCCGCGGCGGACGGGGCGCTACGCGAGATGATGGCGTGGGCGTCGACCGTGATCGTGCTGCCAGGGCTGAGGTCCCCGGCGTCGATCCGCAACGACCTCGTCAAGTACCGCAGCGAGCTCCTCCTCTTCTCCCCTCACGTCCGCCGTCTGCGGCTCCGCGTCGACGGACTCGCGGACCACGAGGCCACCACACGGGAGCGGCCCGACGGGCTCGTGGACCTCGTGTCCGGCGACTCGACGACGACCTGGCGCGTGCTGTCGACCGTCTGGGCACCGGCGGACGCAGCCCGCAAGGACGGCGGACGCATCGCCGACCGCGAGAAGGTGCGGCTGGACTGGGCCCTGCCCGTCACCGGCAAGGAGCGCTCCTCCCTCGGAGAGTTCTGGGCGTACTTCCCCACGGACGCCCGGACGACGATGACGGGCATCATCAACGCTCCCTGGCGACTGAGCGACGACCGCACGAACCTGCTGCCGGGCGCCTTCAACCGCGGGCTGCTCTGCGAGGTCTTCCCTCGTCTGCTCGCGTCGAACGTCGGTGAGCTCGTCGACCACGACGACCCGGCGGCGTTCCTCGACCTCCTGCCGGCGCGCGGCAAGGAGAGCCGGAGCTGGGCCGACGACGCGATCAATCAGCCCGTCTTCGATGCGCTCCGACTCACGGCGTGCGTTCCCGACGTGGACGGCCGGATGCACCGCCCGGACGAGCTGAGCATCGCCCCCGAGGGCATCGACCCTGAGTGGGTCCAGGAGTGGTCGACCGCCTCGTCGGCACCGAGCTCGTCCTGGGTTCACCCGAAGGCACTCTCGACCGCCGAGCGTCGCCTCAAGGTCCGTCGCTTGGTCGACCCGTCGGGCCGGCGCGACCTCACCGCGAAGGACTGGCTGGAAGCGCTCATCCGCCCCGACGACATGGAGTCGTGCGCGGCCGCGATCCGACTCGCCGCGAGGATCGTGCGCGAGTCCGTGCGACAGGCGCCCGGCAACGCCACCAAGGCTCAGCTGATCCACGATCTGCAGAGTGCGCGGATCGTGCCGCTCGAGGGCGGAGACCTCGTACGCCCGGTGAAGGGCAAGGTCTTCATCCGCACCAGCGCCACCGACGACAGCGGGGTCTTCGTCGACCCTCGCCTCGTCGAGCTGCCGGGCGTGACGGTCGCCCTGGCGGAACTCGGTGTGACCGTCCTCGACAAGCGCGCCGAGCTCGAGACCGCACTCTCCCAGGCGCGGGACGGGAAGGACATCTGGAGCCGGGTCTGGCCGCTCGCACGTCAGGTGACACGCGACGTCGCACGGGAGGCCTTCGAGGCCTACGCCCGCGGTTCGCTCCACACGTTCGTCCGAGTGCGCACGGCGAACGGCCGGTGGGCTCGTCTCGACGAGGCGTTCCTGGGCGGCACCGTCGTCCCGACCCACGGACGCCGGGACGCCGGTCACCTGATCGATCCTCAGTTCCACGCGAGCGACGTGGAACTGCTCCGTGAGCTGGGGGCTGTCAGCGAACCCACCTGGCGCTCGACGGACCAGGTCCAGGAGCCCTGGCTGACGACGTACCGGGAGGAGGCCAAGGAGGTCTTCGGCAAGGCGAACCGGACGAAGGTCGGGCTCGCCGAGGTGGTGGTCGAGGACCGGCCGGTCCTGTGGCCGCTGGGGTTCTTCGACGCCCTGTCCGACGAGGGTCGGCTCGAGATGACCCGTGTCGTCCTGAGCAAGGGCCCCTTCGCGTCCTGGCAGGTCCGTCACGCCACCGACCGACGACTGAAGGCGGTGCACGTGCAGGCGCCGGAGCTCTGGGCTCTGCGCAGACACGGCCTCGTGGACAGCTCGATGGGGCCGATGCGTCCGCGCGACGTCCTGGTGCGTGGAGAGGGGCAACGTGCCGACCTGTTCCCGGTCGCGTCCGACCTGTCGGTCGAGCTCGCCGAGCAGCTCGGTGCGCTCGCGTCGAGCGACGCCTTCTCCACGGAGCAGTGGCGGGCCATGAAGTCCATGGCGGACCGGTGGACCGACGACGACCGGCGTTTCGAGTTCTACACCTACCTGCCCGGACGGCTGCCGGCGCAGCCGCTCGTCGTCCGCGTCGGAACGCGCCGTGAGGCCGTCGCCGCGCCGAACATCGGCGTCACGAGTACTTCGTCGGTCTACGAAGGCATGCTCGAGGCCCAGGTGCCGGCGATGCTCGTGGAGGACGACGACCTCCACCTCTTCCTCGAGCTCTGGGGAATGCACGACGGGAAGGAGTTCCTCCGCGAGGAGGTGATCGCCGACGTCCAGGGCGAAGCCGTGTACCTGACCGACGAGTTCCCGCCGTTGAAGAACCATCCCGACCTCGCGCCGGAGCACTTCGACCTCGAGCTGCAGCGCTGCACTCGCATCGTCCGGCTCGTCGCCACGCCGCAGGGCCAGGTGGAACGGCCGCTCGCCCAGCGGTACGAACCGGGCCGCGTACTGGTGACGGCGACGGCGCCCGCGCAGGTGCTGGCCCAGGTCTCCGAGGCCCTCAAGCTCGGCATGACGGCGCAGGACGTACAGCGGGTCCTCGCGGCGATGGAGCAGATGCGCGCCTCGCAGCTGAAGCGGGAGGTGCGCAAGGCCGCCCGGAGCAACGCCGAGCTCGGGCTCGTGACCGCCGTCGGAGCGGAGGCCCTCCGGTCCCAGGTGCCGCGCCAGGCGCTGGAGCTCCTCTCCGAGAACGGTTCGCTCGCCGAGGAGGAGCTGGCGCGGCTCGTGCTGTCCGTGCACGGCGTCGGGGTACTCAAGGTCCTCCGATCGTCTCTCGAGGAACGCGGACTGGAGCCGCCGCGCGAGTTCTCCGGCCGCCAGAAGGAGCGGACGTGGGTGGCGGACCTCGGCTTCCCGGCGGAGTGGGCCGGCTTCCCGGCTCGGCAGTCCCCCGCGCGCGAGACGATCGACGGCCCTGTCGAGCTGAAGCCCCTGCACGACTACCAGGAACGCGTGACCGAAAGGATCCGCTCCCTGCTGGTCGGCATCGGGCGGCAGCGCGGAGTGGTGTCGCTGCCTACGGGGGCAGGTAAGACGCGTGTCGCCATCCAGGCCCTCGTCCAGGAGATCGCGAACGGACGCCTTTCCGGCCCCATCGTCTGGATCGCGCAGTCCGACGAGCTGTGCGAGCAGGCGGCCGAGAGCTGGACGTACGTGTGGCGAGCACTCGGCCCCGCGCCCTTGGTGCTCGGACGCCTGTGGGGATCGAACGAGGTCGAGGAGGAGCCCGAGGGCACGCAGGTGATCGTCGCGACGGACGCGAAGCTCGAAGCGATCATCGCCCACCGTGCCGACGACTACGCGTGGCTCCGCGAGCCGACCGTCGTGATCGTGGACGAGGCACACACCTCGGTGAGCCCGCGCTACACGAGCATCTTCGACTGGCTCGGGCGCGGCGCGCGGGCCACTGAACCGCGGCCCCTCATCGGGCTGACCGCCACGCCGTTCCGCGGGACTTCCGACGAGGAGACCAAGCGCCTCGTCGCCAGGTACGACGGCAACCTCCTCGACGCGGGCGTGCTCGGAGAGGACCCCTACCGCACGTTGCGAGAGAAGGGCGTGCTCGCCCACGTCGAGAAGCGCACGCTCGACGGAGCCACCGTCGACTTCACCGAGGCCGAGCTCGCGGAGATCGGGCAGATGCGCCGCTTCCCCCGCAGCCGCGAGCAGCAGCTGGGCGACGACAACGAGCGCAACCGCCGGATCGTCGAGTCCATCCTCGACCTCCCCGACGACTGGCCGGTCCTCCTGTTCGCGCCGTCGGTGGAGAACGCCCGCTCGATCGCGGCGCTGCTCTCGCACCGCGGCGTGCCCTCCGTGTCGATCTCAGGAGGGACGGAGACGTCGGCGCGGCGGCACTACATCGACCAGTTCCGCAAGGGGGCGATCCGCGTGCTGACCAACTATCAGGTGCTCACGCAGGGGTTCGACGCTCCCGCCGTCAAGGCGGTCTACGTCTGTCGGCCGACGTTCAGCCCCAACGTCTACCAGCAGATGGTCGGGCGTGGCCTGCGCGGCACCTTGAACGGAGGCTCGGAGAAGGTCCTCATCGTCGACGTCGAGGACAACCTCAGCATGTACGGGGACCAGCTGGCCTTCCGGGCGTTCGAGAAGCTGTGGCAGCAGTGAGCGTGCCGGTGCTCGACCTGAGCCAGCAGGCCGCAGCCGAGGTGGAACCGGGGCAGCGGCAGGTCGTCGTCGCGGGTCCCGGTTCGGGGAAGACGGAGGTGGTCTCCGCTCTGGTCGCACACCTCGTCGGCGTGGAGGAGGTGGACCCCGAGTTCTCGTTGCTCGTCGTGAGCTTCTCCCGTGCTGCCGTCCACGCCGTCACCCGCCGACTGCGCGCCAACGAGATCCAGGCAGCGGCGGCGGTGCGCACGATCGACTCGCTCGCGCAGCAGATCGTGCGCGAGGCCTACGACGAGGAGATCGTCGGTCACGACATCTTCGATCGCAGGATCGCACGCGCGACGCACGCGATCCGTTCCGGGGACTGGCGGGAGATCCACGAGCTCGAGCACGTGGTCGTCGACGAGGTGCAGGACGTCGTCGGCCTGCGCGCGGAGTTCCTCCTGGCGCTGATGGAGGGCCTGCCGGGGCAGACCGGTTTCACGCTCCTCGGCGACCCGGCACAGGCGATCTACGACTTCCAGCTCACCGCCGACCACCCCCTCACCAGCGGCGAGCTGCTACGACGTGTCGGCGACATGCCGGGGGCGGTGCGCCGTGAGCTGACGGGGTCGTACCGCGCCGGTACCCGGGACGCGTCCGCGGCGGTGGCGCTCCGGTACGCCGGCGACCCGTCCTTGCGTGGAGCCGAGGAAGACGTGCGCGACTTCGTCGTCGACATCGCCACGGTGGACGACTTGGGGATCGCCGCGCTCGCGCGGAGGCAGGGCAACGGCCTCGCGGTGCTCACCGCCACGAACGGACAGGCCCTGATGGAGGCGCAGGACCTGTGGGCGGCCGGCGTGCCCGTCCACGTCCGTCGTCCCCTCACGGCACCGGTCGTCGACCGTTGGGTTGCGGAGATGCTCGCGACGACGCCGGTGTGGACGTTCGACGACGTCCTGGCGGTCGCCGACGACGAGGCGCAAGCCGTCGAACGGTGGCGCGGGCTGCGGAACTGGATCGCCCCCGGGTCCCGGACCCTCGAGACCCGGGAGGTGGCACGGAGACTGCGCCGCGGCCACGTGCCGGGGGAGCTGGTGGCGTCCGAGCCGGACGTGGCGGTCGTGTCGACGGTGCATCGTGCGAAGGGGCTCGAGTTCGACACCGTGGTGCTCGCGGAGTACGAGCGCGTCGCCGACGAGTCCCGCGAGCCCGCACAGCAGGCGCGGGTGGACTACGTGGCAGTGACACGTGCGCGCTTCCGCCTGCTCCGGGTCCGGCGATCTCGGTACCCGCAGATCCTCAGCAGGCATCCGAGCACCGGTCGCTGGCTGCGCAGCCAGTGGAAGACCAAGAAAGTGCGAGCGGTCGAGGTTCGCGGTGACGACCTCGACCGGACCCGGCCTCCCGGCATCGACGCGGAGAGGACTCAACTTCACCTGCGCGATCACGTGCGCACGGGGGACTCCGTGCAGCTCGTGCACGACTGGACGAGCGGCGACACGCCGTTCTGGGACGTGCACCACAAGGGTGTGCCGATCGGCCGGACGAAGGCCGAGTTCGGGGAGGCGGTCAGGCGGATCCTTCACGGCGACGTACGGATGGACCTGCGCGGAGTGCACGTCGAGTGCGTGGAGACGGTCGCCGGCGACCCCGTCGAGGACCTGCAAGGCGGCGTCGGCCGTCACGGTCTGTGGCTCGCGCCGCGGCTCGTGGGTCTCGCGGTGCGCGAGAGGAAGGACGAGGAATGACCAGGCTCGACCCGTGGTACCGCGCCCGTGCGGCGATGGTGGAGGCGCTGGAACGGGACCTCATGGGATCCGACGACGACGTCCACCTGACCGAGCCGCCGCTCGATCGGTTCGTCGTCGGCATCCTGCACCCGCCGACCGGCGACCCCATCGAGGACGCCGCCGACGTGCCCGACGTCGAGACGGGCACGCAGGTGGACGCCGAGTACGACCCCGGGGTGAGCCTGTCCCGCATGCGGCGACCGTCGTCGATGGGGCTCACGTTCGCGGTCGACCCGTCGCTCACCCCGCGGGTCGCGGTCACGGTGCGCGCCGACCGCTACCTGCCCCAGATCGACGGGCAGCTCGCCGACGAGACGCTGGCGACGCCGACCGACGGTGACGACGCCGAGGAGTCACCCGTGGTCGACCGCGTGCGCTTCAAGAAGCCGCGCAACTGGAACCTCGTCGCCGGCGCGACCAGAACGGAGTACGTCGACACGAAGGCCGCTCAGCACCATGCGTTCCAGCTGGAGGAAGGCCTCGAGCTCCGCGTCCTCGTCCGCCCACCGGTGGACGGGGACGTGTCGGTGACGGTGGCGCTGGTCAACTCGTTCCGACGCGAGACGCCGAACGGCACCGACGAGTACGCCTGGTTCCGTCCGGTCATCACGGTCGAGGCCGAGCGAGGGACGTTCAGCGAGCGCCGAGCTGCAGCGCGTTCGGCCCGCGGCACCGACGAGGCCACATCCGAGCTGCTCTACCGCCAGGCGGTCAGTCTGGCGGTCGGGCACGGCTGCGCGGTCGTCTGGGACACCGTGCCCGCGCGTCGCTTGCAGACGACGTTCCTCCCACGCCAGGAGGTCCTCGTGTCACGCGCGGAACGCGCGGAGCTGCGCGGCCGGTTCGGTATGGCGACGCTCGCCGGCACCGACGAGCGCGACGCACTCCATGCGCTCGTGTCCGAGTACGTCTCCTGGATCGAGCGGCAGGAGAGCCGCCTGCCGGAGCTCGACGACGACGTCCGGGTGACCGCCGCCGACCATCTCCTCACTGCTCGTCGCACGGCCGACCGGATGCGTCGGGGCATCGCCGTCCTCGACGGAGATCCGGATGCCGCTCGGGCGTTCCGGGTCATGAACGCGGTGATGCAGGAGCAGCGCGCGCGGCAGGAGATGGTGCGCACCGGCCGCGACACGCCGCTCGACGACGAGCAGCAGTGGCGCCCGTTCCAGATGGCCTTCGTGCTGCTCAACCTCGAGGGCTTGGTCGATCCGAGCAGCGAAGAGCGCGAGATCGCCGACCTGCTCTGGTTCCCGACGGGTGGGGGCAAGACCGAGGCCTATCTGGGTCTGATCGCCTTCACGCTCGCGTTGCGTCGACTGCGCGGCGGACCGGGGCGCGGCGGCGGTGTCGGCGTCCTGATGCGCTACACCCTGCGCCTGCTCACGCTGCAACAGTTCGAGCGTGCGGCCGGGCTCATCTGTGCTCTCGAACGGTGGCGCCGCGCCGAGCTGCCCGATGCGGAGCCGATCACCGTCGGGCTTTGGGTGGGGCGTTCGGGCACGCCGAACAGCCACAAGGACGCCCTTGCCGCTCTCAGGCGGCTGCGCGACAACCAGTCGCCCGGAGAACACGGGAACCCACGTCAGCTCCTCACCTGCCCGTGGTGCGGCTCCGACCTGCCGGTCGACGCGTACGACCTCGACCGGCGGCTCGGACGTCTCGTGGTGCGATGCCCCGCTCCGTCCTGCGACTTCCACGACGGCCTCCCGGTACTCGTCGTGGACGAGGACGTCTATGCGGCGCGTCCCTCGCTTCTGATCGGCACCGTCGACAAGTTCGCGATGATGGCATGGCGACCGGAGGTCCGCCGCCTGTTCGGCGCGGACGGCGAGGTCGACCGTCCGGACCTGATCGTCCAGGACGAGCTGCATCTGATCAGCGGTCCGCTCGGCACGCTGGTCGGGCTGTACGAGACAGCGGTCGACGCCGCGTCGACCGGCTCTGCCCGGCCCAAGATCGTGGCGTCGACGGCGACGATCCGACGCGCACAGGGGCAGGTGAAGGCGGTCTTCGACCGCGAGGCCCGTCAGTTCCCACCGCCGGGGATCGACCCCGGCGACAGCTTCTTCGCCGTCGAGGCGCCCAGGGACGAGCTCCCGGCCCGCGAGTACGTCGGTGTGCTCGCCCCTGGCACGAGTCACGCGACACTGCTCGTGCGTTCGTACGCCGCCCTGCTCCAGGCCGGCAAGGACCTGGACGCACCGGACGACGTGCGGGACGCGTACTGGACGTTGCTCGGCTACTTCAACAGCCTGCGAGTGCTGGGCGCCGCCTTCATCCAGTCGATCGACGACGTCCCCGGCCGTATACCTGTCGCCGCCCGGCGGCTCGGGACGGAACCGCGTCACGTCGAGGAGCCGAAGGAGCTGACCTCCCGCGTCTCGTCCGACGAAGTGCCGCAGCGCCTCAAGGAGCTGGGCACGTCCCTCGGGGCGGACGACTGCCAGGACATCGTCCTCGCGACGAACATGATCTCGGTCGGCGTGGATGTCGACCGGCTCGGCCTCATGGTGGTCATGGGCCAGCCTCAGACGACGTCCGAGTACATCCAGGCGACGAGCCGGGTCGGCCGTCGACATCCGGGCCTGGTCGTGACGTTGTACAACTCCGCTCGGACACGCGACCTCTCGCACTACGAGTCGTTCGTCCCCTATCACCGCGCCCTCTACCGGCAGGTGGAGGCGACCGGGGCGACACCGTTCGCGCCGCGGGCGGTCGACCGGGGCCTGCACGGCGTACTCGTCTCGCTGATGCGTCTCCTCGTAACCGAGGGCGCGGCGGAGACGGCCGTCGGTGCGGTCAACGCAGAGCCGGAGGTCGCGAAGGTGCGCGAGGTCGTGCGGCGTCGCGTCGCAGCGGTCGCCCCCGACGAGGAGGAGCGGGTGCTGACCGCCCTGGACGCGTTGATCGAGAACTGGCAGGACGCAGTCGGAGAGCACCGCGTCCAGAAGTACACCTCGTGGGGTGCCCCCATGGGCGCCCTCGTCGTGCCGGCGGGTGGCTCACCCTTCGTCGACGGGCAGGAGAGGCAGCTCGATCAGTTCCCTGTCAACGAGCCTGCCTGGCCGACCTTGACCAGCCTCCGGAACGTCGACGCCACCAGCTCGCTGTTCCTGGTCAGGAGGAAGAACCTTGCCCGCTAAGAAGATCGGCGACGCGCGCCAGAGTCAGCTGGTCACGACCTACGGCGTCGGGAGCCTCTTCCCGTCCGAGGACCAGAGCTACGTGGTCATGGGGACCGACTACTGGCCCCCGACGTCGCCGCGCCTGGACGAGCCGCGGCTGGCGCGCGCGCTGGGGATGAAGGGGTTCCGCACGCCCTCGGCGGGCCGCTCCAACGGCGACGTGCCGGTCATGCGTTTCCCCCTGATGCACTACTGCCCGAAGTGCCACGTGCTGGGGCAGGTCCACCAGCTGCAGGACCAGCAGACGATGTGGTGCAAGCACTGCCACACGTCGCGGCTGGTGCCGTCCCGCTTCGTCGCATGTTGCGACGCGGGCCACCTCGAGGACTTCCCCTACTACCAATGGGTCCACAAGGGCGAGGAGACCGCGTCCGGCGACGAGCGGCACCAGTTGACGCTCAGGATCCTCGGCAGGTCGTCCTCGCTGTCCGACATCCTCGTCGGCTGCTCCTGCGGAGTGCCGCCGAAGTCCCTCAACGGCTCCTTCTCTCAGCACGCGCTGCCCCCGGTCCGCCGGTGCTCGGGACGGCGACCGTGGCTGGAGACCGACGCACCCGAGTGCGACCGTCCGCTCCGAGCACTCCAGCGAGGATCGTCGAACGTCTGGTTCGGCTCGATGCGGTCCACCATCTCGATCCCGCCGTGGTCCACTGCGGCGGCCGCGTTCGTCGACCGGCACTGGAACGTCCTCGAGCACATCCCGGACACGACGCTCGAGACGGCGCTCGCCCCGATGGTCGCGAACGCCCCCGGTGTGACGGTCGACGCGGTGCGAGCGGTGATCGCACAGCGTCTCGGCCTGGCCGCCAGGAGTCGCCCCACGGAGGCCGAGCTGCGCAAGGACGAGTACACGGCGCTGTGCGCCGGCACCGGGACAGGCACCGCACAGGACACCTTCATCTGCGAGACGGAAGCCGTCGGGCCGTCGATCGCCGACTACGTGGCGCAGGTGTCGGCCGTGCACCGTCTCCGGGAGGTGCGGGCGCTCGAGGGCTTCTCCCGCGTCACCCCGTATGTCCCGCGGCTCGACGACGACGAGGGCACGACGCCCGGCCTCGCGCCCTTGAGCGAGAAGCCGCTCGACTGGCTCCCGGCCGTCGAGGTCCACGGGGAGGGCGTCTTCATCCGCCTCCGGGAGGAACTGCTCGCGGACTGGGAGACGGCACAAGCGGTCCGACGCCGCGCCGACCTCGTGAACGCCGCTCAGGAACGACGCGACCGCGACTTCGAGCGACCTTCCTCGCCGCCCGTCGCCGCGCGCACCATCGCCCTGCACACGCTGGCACACATGCTCCTCGACGAGCTGAGTCTGCACGCGGGGTACCCGGCATCGTCGCTACGCGAACGTCTCTACACCGCACCGGACCAAGCAGGGATCCTCATCTACACCGCATCCTCCGACTCCGCCGGGAGCCTCGGTGGCCTGGCAGCCCTCGCGAAGGAGGACCAGTTCCAGCAGACCTTCCTGGCAGCCATCGACCACGGCCGTTGGTGCTCCTCCGACCCGGTCTGCGCCGAGTCGCGCGGGTCGGGCACGGACAACATGAATCTCGCCGCGTGCCACGCCTGCGTCCTGCTTCCGGAGACGAGCTGCGAGAACCGCAACGTCCTGCTCGACCGAGTCTGCGTCGTGGGCAGCTCGGAGTTCCCCGACGCCGCTCTGTTCCCGGCATGACACACGACTCCCTGTCGCACGCGGGCCCACCGGAGAATCTAGACCGCATGCGCCGCGAGCCTGCCGACATCCGGGTCATCGACCTCTTTGCGGGTGCCGGCGGCCTGACCACAGGATTCGCCGCGACCGGCCGCTTCCAGCCGGTCGGGGCCGTGGAGCTCGACGAGCATGCGGCTGCCACCTACGCGCTCAACCACGGTGAGCGCGTCCACGTCGGTGACATCGCCGCCTACGCCGCGGGGTCGTTCCCTCGCGCTGACGTGGTCCTCGGCGGCCCTCCCTGCCAAGGCTTCTCATTGCTCGGCAAGCGCGACGCGGACGACCCCCGCAATCGGATGTGGGAGCAGTACCTACGGGTCCTCCAACGCGTGCGACCCGCCTTCTTCGTCATAGAGAACGTCCCGCAGTTCCTCGACTCCCGCGACTTCCGCTCCCTCGTCTCCGAGACCGGCGTCGGCGGCCGGCTGCAAGGTTGGGAGCTCGAGGCCTGGACGCTCAACGCAGCGGATCACGGCGCGGCGCAGAACCGAAGGCGAGCGATCATCGTCGGCCGTCGAACTGGGATCCGTCCCCTCGGCCGGCCGGAGCCCGGCCCTGTTCGCATGTGTCTCGTCGACGTCCTCGACGACCTCGACCGCGTCCCCGGTGCGACCGAGCTGCCCGCTTCGGTCGTCGAGGTCAACGGTTCCGTCGTGCCCGGTGCCTTCAAGGCGCGGGAACTCCATTTCATGCCGCCCATGACCGCCTTGTCCCGTGAGCGGTTCCGCCACATCCCCTACGGGGGGAGCCGACTGGACCTTCCGGACCACCTGCAGGCCCGCTGCTGGCGCGGCAACACGCGCAGCGCTGCGGACGTCATGGGGCGCATAGTGTGGGAGAAGCCCTCGATCACGCTGCGCACCGAGTTCTTCCGCCCAGAGAAGGGGCGATTCCTGCACCCCGACCAGGACCGACCCATAACCCACCACGAGGCCGCGCGCATCCAGGGCTTTCCGGACGACTATCTGTGGGCGGGCACTCGATCGTCGATCGCGCGGCAGATCGGGAACGCGGTGCCCCCGCCTCTCGCGCGCGCCGTGGCCGACCGGCTCTTGGCACGACTGTGACTCTGGCGCAAGATCGGCATAGGACGCCGTTGGCACCGGCCGACCAAACCCCCGAGATCTCATGAAGTGGCTCGGTGCCGCGCTCGCGAACCGCGGCGTCATCGCACCGCTCCGTGCCGAGACGTCGAGCGCCGTCCCAGCGGTCAGCGAACGCCCCTTCACGCCCTCGGCCGCGCACGCAAGGGCCGGTGCCCAACCCTCTGAGGTGCCCGCGGAGCTCGACGCGGCGTTGATCCGTGCGGCACGGGCGCTCGCCGACCTGCGTGCCCGGGGTGGTAGCGGTCCGGATCTTGCTGCGTCCCTCGCGCGAGTCACGGACGTCCAAACGCAGATCGAGAGAAGCCTCGGCATCCCACCGCGTGTCGGACACGAGCGCCGCCTGGCTCCCCGCGACGGTTCGCCGACGTCCACACCGATCGTTCCGTCTCCCCGGCCCTCCGTCGAGGTGGCTCCGGCGCGACCGACGAGTGCGGAGACGGCGGACACGCAGGACCTGACGGAGCGCGTGGTCCAGTGCGTTCAGCGCTTCCCGGGCGCCTCCGCCAAGGAGGTGGCCGCATCGCTGCACCGCCTCGTCGGCCGACCGGTGACGCGTCGTGAGGTCAACGCCATCCTCTACCGCGATCCGCGCTTCATCCATGACGCCGGGGCGCCGCCGCGCTGGCAGATCCGAGCGTGATCTCTCGATCGACGTCGCCCGGTCGCCACGGAAAGCGGAAGTCTCAGGTCCGGTCACGCGACCCGCGGCCGCACCGCGGGCGCGGGTCGGAGCACCAGGCACCTTGCAGGCGCCGGGCTCCTCATGTCCTCGCCAGATCCCGCCATCGATCTCTCGCGGCTCGGCGATGATCGGCGACGAGCCCGATGGCGGGACGGACCCGTCGCGGAAGGTGCAACGGACCCCCGTGAAGCGCGTCCAGATGCTCGTGCCGCTCCCGCAGCACCGGCGCCACCTCCGCCCGCCAATGGACGGGATCGATCGTCAGCAGCAGCCGGTCGAACAGCCGGTGCACGTCGGCGCGCAGCAGCAGTCCCCCGTCGTCCTGGTGCTCGGGGCGCTCCGCATACGAGTACAGGTGGGCCGCGTCGAGCACGGCTTCAGGCTGCCGTCCCGTCACCGCGCACGTCCCGTCGAACCGCTCGAGCATCCGTTCCCGGAACCGGCCCTGGTTCACGCGGCGACGGACGACGGCCTCGACGTGCCCGCCGTCCAAGGGCGGCGCGTGCTGTACGAGCTGCAGTTGCAACGCGCCCTCGATACCGGAGTACGCACGGAGCATGGACATCGCGCGGTCCGGGTCGAGCCGGCGGATCGCGTTCTGCCTGTCCTTGCCCGCGTACACGTCGTCGAGCACGCGGACCGGCACGGGTGACGGGAAGTCGATCCAGGAGGCCTCGTAGGAGGCGGCGTAGGCAGTGACGTCGAGCGGCACGACCAGCGGCTCGTCGAACTCGTGGCCGCAGTCGTTGCAGCGGTGTCGCGGGAGCGCACGCTTGCGCGTGGCGAAGTCGGCTTGTCGGCACGACGGACACCGACGCATGAGCTTGACGTGCGGACGACTATCGACGGACTCGACGACGCCGTAGCCGAGGACCAGCTGCCGGTCACGCAGCACGATCACGTCGCCGACGGCGATGCCCCGGTGGTTGATGACGTTCGAGTCGTACTCGTACCGGTGCCCGAGGACGTCTCCGTAGGAGTGGTCGAGCAAGGACTCGGAGACCCGGGTGTAGCAGCTCCAGGCGCTGACCGTCACGAGCCCGCCGCCCGCTCGACCGCCGTCATCGCCACCCGTCGAGCTCAGCACGTGGCCCGACGTCGTCGCAATGACGCGACGCCGCGGGAGGGGTCGATTCACCCGCTTGCCGGAGAGCGGAAGATCGGCCGTCGCGCCCAGGTGGGCCTCGAGCGCGCAGCCCGGCCTGGCCCGCTGCGATCGCCTCCCGTCAGGCGCTTCCGGCGCCGTGCCGGCGCAAGCTGTCCGTGAGACCTGACCACCGACGCGCGTGGCGCTCGGGGAGTGCTTCGATCGCGGCCGCGAGTCTCCGCGCCGCCTCCGCCACCGGGGCCTCCTCGTCCACGAGCAGGGCGCCGTAGCGCTCGTCGGCCATGTAGGTCGCGCGGCTGCTGTGCATCGCGACGGCGTCGAGGAAGATGGCGAGGTCACGGGCCTGGGCCGCGTTGTCCGTGGATCCCGGCGCCGTCGTCGAGTGGAACTCGAACGTCCCCTTCCACAGGAGCCCGCGAGCGCCCGGCTCACCCAGCACGAGCACCGTCCCCAGCTCGTCGGGCACGACTCCGGTCCCGTGCTGCCGCGCCGAGCGCATCACCTCGTGTGCGAGCCGCAACACGTTGTCGTCCGTCAGGGACGCCCCGACGACGAGCAGGTGCTTCGTCAGCAGCAGGGTCTGCACCACCGAGCCGAGCGGCCGGGACGCCGCGTCGTACCCGACGAAGTCGCTTCGCGTCAGGACGATGCTCGCCGCGTCGTCCACGTCTCCGTGCAGCTTCAGGACCCAAGGACTCTCCTGGTCCACCGGGCCCGCGGGCAGGACGCGCACGGCGGCCCCCCGGTGGACGTCGCCGAGCGCCGCCTCGTAGAGGTGGTCGTAGTTCGTCGTCACGGCGGCCTGGCAGCGCAACGACGCGAGCAGCGCGTGCCCGAGGGCGTAGCGGTCGTGGCCGCGCACGATGTCGCTCACCCGCTGGCGCATGTCCGCCACCTGCTTGCCGATGAGCTCCGCCTGGTCGATGGCGGGCAGGTCGGAGAGCTCGGACGCGACCAGCTCCGTGTCGCGCGCGAGCTGCTCGAGGAGCCCGCTCCAGCTCGGCAACCCCGCGCCCATGCTGACACCGGCGCCGATGAGGAGCGCGAGCTTGCCCTCCCGGGCCAGGCCCGCAAGGCGGTCGACCAGCGGGTCGACGGTGTCGACCGTGGCTCGTCGCAGCTCCTGCAGCGCCGAGTAGTCCGTCGGGTCGTACGCCATGAGCGCGACGTCGAGATCCCGGTGGGACGTCACCGCGACCGCTGCGTCGAGGAGCGCACGGGCGAAGGCGCCGCGGTCGTGGTCGTACCCCCCTCCGCTCACGCCCATGACTGGGACGACGACGAGCGGGTGCGGACGGCGCTCGGCGGGGCTGACAGACGCCGCCACCTCCTCGAGCGCCTGCTCCACCCGGGAACCGAGAGCGACGGCGGGCTCACCGGCGAGCTCGTCGATCGCGACGAACCAGGTCGGGCGTCCGCCCGGGCTCCCCGGGGCGCGGGAGAAGCCACGTCGCGGGTACCAGTCGGCGGGCCGGACGTCGTCCGCCGCGGCGTAGCCGTCCTCGTGCGCGACGCCCAGGGCGGCCGCCCACTTGGCCGTGACGGAGAACCAGTGGTCGGTGGGGATCACCTGCGCATCGGCGTCGAGGTGCTCGAGGCGTCCATGGAGGACGAAGACGTGACCGGTCATGGGCGCGATGCTGCCTCACCCGTGTGCGGAGCCCCCGGACCCGACCGGTGTGCCGTATCCACAGGGTGGGCGGCGCTGGCCAACGCGAAGCCCACAACCGGTACTTTCCGGGCATGCCTCATCGACGCCGGCTCATCGCAGCAGCCGCGACCGGCGCTGCACTGCTGCTCCTCGCCGGCTGCACGCCCGACTCCGGGCCGGAACCGACGCCGAGCGCGACTCGCGCGACGCGGTCCGCCACGCCGGCGCAGTCCTCCGCCACGCCGACACCGTCCCCGACTGCGACATCGCCGACCCGGCCGGCCGCCATGGGGACGAACGACGAGGCGGGCGCCGTTGCAGCCGCCGAGTACTTCCTCTCCGACCTCTACGACTACATGTACGTCTCCGGGGACACCACGGAATGGGCCGCGCTCGCGGCTGACGACTGCTCCTTCTGCAACAGCGTGCTGAGTGATGTCGAGTCGATGAAGACGGCCAACCACAGCGACACGGGATCGGCCGTGGAGGTCACTGCGTCACGGGGTGCTGCGATCAACCGGGGCGAGTCGTACTCGGTGTGGGTCACCGCGGCGCAGAGTCCGTCGCAACGTCGGGACGCCCACGGTGCGGTGGTGACCGAGGACGCCGGCGGTACGTACGACCTGTTCCTCGCCGTCTGGTGGATCGACGGCTGGGTCATCCGTGGGGTCGACGTGTTGGCCACCCACGGCGAGCCGTCGCCGTGATCGCGTCGACGGCAGTAGCCCTCTCCCTTGCGACGGTGATGGTCGCCGGACCGGTTACGGGAGCGCCACCGAGCAGCCAGGGTGGCACCGGTGGCATCGGCAGTCGCGCTGCCGTCGCCGCTGACCGCCAGGCGATGGAGATATCGGCGTCGGAGGCGCAGCGCATGAGCGACGCAGCCGTGCGCGTCCCCGAGCCAGAGCGGCTCGTTCAGTACGAACGCGCACCCATCTGCGCCACGTCCGTGTCGTGGCGTCAGCCACGAGGGAACAGTGATGGCACCTGCTCGGAGGGAACTCCGCTCTCCGTCATCGACTGCGGCGAGGACACAGCCCTCCCTCCGATGTGGATGCGGACACGCGCCTCTGCAGCTGACGCGTGGGGCGACTGGGAGTCGCTCGACGCGGGCGGTTGCGGTGCCGACGCAATGCCCACGCTTTCGTCCGAGGACTTCCGGCGCCTCCCCATCCCCGCCCCGGTGCTGAACGTCCAGCCCGCGGCCGACTGGGTGCTCGTGAACAAGGAGACGATCGTCCACACCGATCCGTCCCCGGTGACGCTGACGACCGACCTTCTCGGCTTCCAGGTGACGGTCGAAGCAACGCCGACGCGGTTCACGTACGACTTCGGCGACGGCGGACGTCCGCTGGTCACCACCGACCCCGGCGCCCCGTACCCGGCGTTCGAGACGTTCCACGTCTACCGATCCCTCGGCACCCGCACGATCACCCTGACCACCGAGTGGTCCGGCCGCTACCAGGTCGCCGGCTCCCCGGTCTGGCGCGACGTCGACGGCACCGCCCAGACCACCGCCACCAGCGCCCCGTTCGAGGTCGTCGAACGCACCAGCAAGCTCGTCGCCGAGCTCTGCACCGCCGTCCCCACCCCCGACGACTGCCGTTGACCCACCGCCCGCACCCCGGCGTGCAGCGTTGTGGTCACCAGGTGTCCACAACGCTTCACGCCAAGCCGACGCCGCACCTGCACTTACCCGGCCCTCAGACCTCCCCCAACGCCCGCCGCCCCGCCCTCGCGGCGAACCGGTCCAGCGCGCTCAACACCTGCGTCGACTGCCACAGCACCGAGCGCCGCCGGCCCCCGACCTCGACCAGCGCGCCCGCCGCGACGAGGCGCTCGATCGCTCGCATCGCGTTGGTGTGCGAGATGCCGAGTTCCTGCTGCACGACAGCCGTGTGGACGACCGGCTGACGCAGCACGAGGTCGAGCAGCGGCCACGCCGACGAGTCCGCACGCGCACGGAGCCTCGACGTCCACTCCGCACGGATCGCACGCAGGTCAGCAAGCAGCACGCGCCCGTTGAGGACGGCATCGTGCGTCGCGGCCGCGAGCGCGTAGACGATCGGCGCCGGGTCGCCGGCCCGGTAGGCGGTCAGGGCGTCGAAGTACGCACCGGTGTCGACCAGCAGCCCGGCGGACACCGGCACCGTCAGCGAGCGCGTGAGCCGGCGGCGGCGCAGCAGTGCGTGGATCAGGGCGCGGCCGGTGCGGCCGTTGCCGTCGGGGAACGGGTGAATGGTCTCGAACTGCGCGTGCGCGAGCGCCGCGTGGATCAGCGGCGGCACGTCGTCGCGGCGCGTGAAGGCGACGAGGTCGTCGATGGCTGCAGGGACGCGGTCGGGGTGCGGCGCCACGAAGGTGGCCCGGTGCGGCGAGTAGCCGCCCCTGCCGATCCACACCTGCTCCTGACGCCACCGGCCGGCCAGCTCGGGCTCGGTGTCCTGCAGGAGCGCCCGGTGCATGGCGAGGAGCGCGTCGGCGTCGATCGCCTCGGACAGCTCGAGTGCCGCCTGCATGGCGTGCACGTTCCCGACGATCTGCGTCGCGTTCCGGCGCGACTCCTCGCCGAGCTCCGCGAGCGCGATCTGCTTCGCGCCGGACGTCAGGTTCTCGATCTGCGAGCTCGACGCCGACTCGGAGCGCAGCAGGATCGCGGCGAAGGGCGCTACGTCACCGGCCGCCTCGGCGTCGAAGTCGCGGATGACGGCCGACGCGCCCTCCGCAGCCGTGGCTGTCTCGCGCGGCAGGCGCACGTCGACGTCTGCGATGGCCGGTGTGACCGCGGCGCGGTAGGGACGCGCGAGCTCCTCACGAGCCGACCGCGACAGCATCTCGGGCGGCAGGGTCGCCCGCCACGGGCGCTCCTCCCACGCCAGGGCAGGCCACGCATGCTGCGTCTCCGCCCCGGTCCCCGGGCCTATAGGGATCGACATGTCGTCAGACTATCCATCTCTCACGTCGTAGGGATGGATAAGCCGTCACGTCGCACACCGCTACGCAGCGGTGCGGGCACGAGGCGCCACTGCCACAAGGTGCGGTCGTCACCGCCGCCACGTCACCCAGTACGGGTCGCGACCAGCTCCGCCCACGCGGCGTCCAGCTCCGCCCAGCTCATCGGGTCCCCGTGCAGATCGATGCCGGAGGGGTCGACGGTGATCGCCTTCCATTCGCACTCGTACCGGCGCGTGGGCACGTGGTGCCCGATGAGCCACGGCTCACGCTGCGGACGCGCGGCCAGCGTCAGCACCCACAGCCACAGGACGTACCCGACCTCGGCGTGCTCGTCGTCGTGCTGGCTGAACTCGATCGTCAGCGACGGCTCGTGCGTGCCGATCCCCGACAGGCGCACCGGCGAGCCGACGTACGGCTCGGGCTCGTAGTGCAGCATGCGCGCCCAGTCCTCGAGGTAGTACGCGA
This sequence comes from Cellulomonas pasadenensis, assembly GCF_047229365.1. Classification (NCBI taxonomy): domain Bacteria; kingdom Bacillati; phylum Actinomycetota; class Actinomycetes; order Micrococcales; family Cellulomonadaceae; genus Cellulomonas; species Cellulomonas pasadenensis. Next base: position 45,429 of record NZ_JBFTEP010000009.1, read on the forward strand.
CGACGGGGTGCAGGGCGTCGAGGTCCTCGCGATCCGGCGGGACGTCGCGGGCGACGGCCGCCAGCGCCCGGAGCGCGGCCGGCTCGGCGTCGCGGCGCAGCGGCACGCGGAAGGACCAGGCGGGGTAGTCGCTCACCCGCGGCACTGTAGGTGCGCGGCCGCCGAACGCCGGCGCGTCCTCCACAGACGGCCCGCGCACCCCCCACCCGCCACCGCGCGGGTGAACCCCCGTCACCGGCATCCCACCCTCGCTAGCATCCGCCCCACCACCTCCAGCGGAAGGCACGGCCCGTCATGCCCGCGAACACGCCTGCCCGCCGCCGCGCCTGGATCGTCGCGATCACCACCGTCGCCACCCTCGCCGCAGCCGCCACCCTCCTCCTCCCCCGTCTCGCGGGCCCCCCGGCCACCCCCGTCGCGGACCGCCTGACCCCACCCGCCACCTGGCAGCTCGTCACCGACGTCGTCACCGCCCCGTCCTTCCTCTGCCTCGGCGGCCAGCCCTGCCCCTCCGTCCAGCGCGCCTGGACGACCCCGAACCAGCCCACGGCCGACGACATCGACGCCCTCACCGAAGCCGCCGGCTGGCCCGCCACCCTGGACGGCACCTGCACCCCCGAGCACCCCACCGACCGCACGGTCTGCCGAGCCACCGCCACCGTCGACGGCTTCGCCGTCGAGCTCCGCGTCGTCACCTCCACCACCACCGACGGCGCCTCGATCCAGCTCGACGTTCGGCCGAACTAGCGACGTACCAGCGGCGTCCGGATGAACGCCGCCGAACCGGACACTTCCCCGCACACCCGACCCCTACGTTGAGGCGCCCCCACCCCGTTCCGGAAGGCCCTCTCCATGTCCCGTCTGCGGCGCGCCTGCGCCCTGCTCGCCGGAGCCGCCGTCGCGGTCGGCGCCCTCACGCTCCCCGTGCCCGCCGCGACCGCGGCGGAGGTCGACCGCGCCTGCACCGACGTCGAGGCCGTGTGGGCCCGCGGCTCGGGCCAGGGGCTGGACGGGCGCGAGTTCACGAAGTTCCGCGACGAGCTGACCGACCGCATCGCCGCGCCGACGACGTTCGACGTGTACGAGCTCGGCACCGAGGCGCAGGACGGGTACCAGTACCCGGCGGTCGCCGTCGGCACGGGCGGGTGGGACCAGATCAGCAACACGATCGGCGCGAGCGCCGGCTCGGGCCTGGCGTTCGAGTACGGCAACAGCGTGTGGGAGGGCGCGCACGAGCTCGTCGCCTACCTCGGGCAGCGCATGGTGACCTGCGGCGAGACCGTCTTCGTGCTCGGCGGGTACTCGCAGGGCGCGCAGGTGATCGGTCAGACGTACCAGTACCTGACCGACACGTTCCGCGAGCGCATCGTCTTCAACGCGCTGTTCGGCGACCCGAAGCTGCACCTGCCCGAGGGTGAGGGCATCTGGCCGGCGGCGTGCCGCGGCGCGGGCTCGAACTCCGAGTGGCGTCGTGACGTGCCGGACTGCCGCACCGACAACGGCTCCCTCGGCGCGCGCAAGCCGTACCTGCCCGCCGGCTGGACGAGCTCGTCCGGCCTCTGGTGCGAGGACGACGACTTCGTGTGCGGGTCGGCGAAGGCCCCGTGGACGACGTCGGGCCACATGGTCTACGGCGACGACGGCGGCGCCATCGAGGACGCCGCGCGCGAGATCGCGGAGCGCCTCAAGACGCGCCTCCCCGACCGCGCGCCCACGTTCGACGCGGGCATCCACCTGATCGGCGCCGGCACGACGGGCCTGGACGTCATGTTCGTCCTGGACTCCACCGGCTCGATGAGCGGGCAGATCGACGCCGCCAAGCGCTTCGCCGCGTCCATGGCCGGCACCATCGCGGCCGCCCGCGGGCGCATCGCGCTCGTCGAGTACCGCGACGCCGGCGACGAGTTCGTCGCCGTCACCCGCATCGGCCTGACCAGCGACGTCGCCGCGTTCCAGGCGGCGCTCGACCCGATCGTCGCCGACGGTGGCGGCGACAGCCCCGAGGCGCTGCTCGCCGCGCTCATGGAGGGTTTCAACACGCTCGAGTGGCGCAACGGCGCCACCAAGGCGGCCATCATCCTGACCGACGAGACGTACCACGACCCCGACATCGCGACCGGGTGGACGACGGCCGACGTCGTGCGCCGCTCGCTCGAGATCGACCCGGTCAACCTGTACCCCGTCGTGCCGGAGTGGGCCGCCGCGTCCTACGAGGCGCTCGCGTCGCAGACGGCCGGCAAGGTCGTCGTCGACGGCGGCGACACCGAGGCCGCACTGACCGACACGCTCACCGAGCTCAAGAACCGCCCGGTCGTCCTGCTGCCCGTCCTCCGCTACGCCGCGCCGCTCGGCGAGGCCATCACGTTCGACGCCTCCGCGTCCTACGTCATCGGCTCGGAGATCACGGAGTACGCGTGGGACGTCGACGGCGACGGCACGTTCGACCGCACCACCACCGAGCCGGTCCTCACGCACACCTACCCCGGCGAGTTCGACGGCCTCATGCAGGTGCGCGTCACGGCGGCCAACGGCACCGTCGGCTCGATGTCCGCGCCGGTGCTCGTCTCCGCGACGGCGCCCGACGACGGCCGGCCCGCCGCGCCCGCGACCGTCGAGGTGTCCGCGACCGACCCGGTCGACGGCGTCTCCGACGTCACGGTCACGTGGACGCCCGGCGACGACCGCGCGGCCCGCTGGGGCATCGCCGTCAACGGCATCGGCGTCGCCTACCGCCCGGCCGGCGACCGGTCGATCGTGCTGACGGGCGTCGAGCGCGCCGAGGACGTCGAGGTCACCGTGCACGGGCTCGACGCGAGCGGGCAGCTCGGCCAGGGCCGGTCGGCGTACGTGCCGGCGGCCGTCGAGCCGGAGCCGACCCCGACGCCCACGCCGACCCCCACCCCGGAGCCGACCGACCCGGGCACCCCGGCACCCACGCCGGACCCGACCACCCCCGCGCCGACGACGCCCGCCCCGCCGGCCCCCGGCACGCCGTCGACGCCGGTCACACCCGCCTCCCCGGCGCCCACGCTGACGCTCTCCGCCACGCGCGTGCGCGCCGGCGGCGAGATCGACGTCACCGCGTCGGGCCTGCCGGCGGCGGCACCGGCCCGCATCGAGCTGCACTCCGACCCGGTGCTGCTCGCGGCTCGGACGACGACGGCGGCCGGCACGCTGCAGACGCGCGTCACCATCCCGCGCTCGACCCGGCCCGGGGTGCACACCGTGGTGGTGCGCACGTCGGCGGGTGACGTGTCCGCGCAGGTCACCGTGCTGCGCGCCGACGGCGGTGCGCTCGCCGCGACCGGTGCGACGCCGGGCCCGTGGGTCGCCGCCGGCCTGCTCGCGCTCGCCGCGGGCGGCCTGCTCGTGGGCGTCCGGCGCGCGGCGGTGCGCCGGGCCTGAC
>NZ_JBFTEP010000010.1:0-46954 GCF_047229365.1 Cellulomonas pasadenensis
CCGCGACGGCGTCCGCCACGCCGACGCCGCCCGCGGCCCCGCCCGCCGCCGTGCCGGCCGTGCCGCTGCGGGACGCGTCCCTCGGCGCGACGCCGCAGCCGGCGGTGGTCCCGCCGGTCCGGGTGCAGGTGCCCGACCTCGGGATCGACATGCCGGTCGAGCCGGCCGGCGTCGCCCCCGCGGGCGACATGGCCCTCCCCGACACCGCCGAGGTCGCCGCCTGGTACGAGTTCGGCCCGGCGCCCGCGGCGCCCGAGGGCTCGACGCTCGTCGCGGCGCACGTCGACTCCGCCACCACCGGCATCGGCCCGTTCGCGCGGCTCCGGGACGTGGCGGCGGGCGCCGCGGTCGTCGTCACCACCGCCGACGGGACCACCTACGAGTACCGCGTGCAGGACGTGGTGCGCGTGCCCAAGGACACCGCGCCCGTCGGCGAGTGGTTCGACCGCACCGGCGCCCCGCGGCTCGTGCTCGTGACCTGCGGAGGTGCGTTCGACCGCCAGGTCGGACACTATGCGGACAACGTCGTCGTCACCGCCCTCCCCGTGGGTGGCTGACCGTGCTGCAGCAGGTCCGGGAACGGACGACGGGACAGGAGCGGTCCGTGCCGGTGGCAGTACCCCCGTCCGGCCTGTCCGCCGTGCCGCCCGAGCCGGCCGCGGACGACGGCGTCGGCGCCCTCGGCGCGGCCTTCGCCGCGGGCGACGAGGCGGCCGTGCGCGAGGCGTACCGCCGCTGGGCGACGCTCGTGCACACCGTCGCGCTGCGCTCGCTGGGCAGCGTCGCGGAGGCCGAGGACGTCACGCAGCAGGTCTTCGTCGACGCCTGGCGCGGCCGGCACCGCTTCGACCCCACCCGCGCGCGCCTGCCCGCCTGGCTGCTCGGCATCACCAAGCACGCGGTGGCCGACGCCCACGCCCGCCGCGCACGGGACGGCCGGCTCGAGGTGGCCGCGGAGACGTCGACCGTCGCCGCGGGCACCGAGGCGGCACCCGCCCACGACGACCGCGTCGTCGACCGCGTCGTCGTGCGGGACGAGCTCGACCGGCTCGGCGACCCGCAGCGCACGATCCTGCGCCTCGCGTTCTACGACGACCTGACGCACGAGCAGATCGCGCGCCGCCTGGACCTGCCGCTGGGCACCGTGAAGAGTCACGTCCGACGCAGCCTCGCCCGGCTGCGGAGCCGATGGGAGGTGGAGGGTGTCGCCGAGTGACGCGCACGTGGACGACGACGTGCTGAGCCTCCTCGCCCTCGGCGAGGACACCGGCAGCGACGCCGAGCGCGCGCACGTGGCCGCGTGCGCGCGGTGCACCGACGAGCTGGCGCAGCTGCGCGAGCTGGTCGGGGTGGCCCGCGCCGCGCAGGCGGACGGCCCGCTCGTCGCGCCGGCCCCGCACGTGTGGGAGCGGGTCGCGGCCGAGCTGGGCCTGGACGCGACGCCCGTCGCGACGGTGCCGGCGGACGACGCGGGTGCGCCACGCACGGGTGCGCCCGTCGGCGGCGGCACGCTCGCCGCCGGTCCCGCACCCGACGCCGGGCTCGCCCCCGTCGTGCCGCTGCGCGCGCGCCGGTGGGCCTGGGTGGCGGGAGCCGCCGCGGCGGGCGTGCTCGTCGGCGGGGTGGGCGCGTGGTGGACGACCGCGCGCGAGCCCGCGACGACGGTCGTCGCCCGCGCGACGCTCGACGCGCTGCCCGGCTGGCAGGCGGAGGGCACCGCCGAGCTCGAGACCGCGTCCGACGGGTCACGCGTGCTCGTGGTCGACGTCGCCGACGGCGCCCCCGACGCGGGCTACCGCGAGGTGTGGCTGCTGCGCCCCGACGTGTCGGGCCTGGTGAGCCTGGGCCCGCTCACGGGGACCTCCGGCCGGTTCGCGCTGCCCGACGACCTCGACGTGGGCGAGTTCCCCGTGGTGGACGTCTCCGCCGAGCCCCTCGACGGCGACCCGGCCCACTCGGGCGACTCGATCGTCCGCGGCACGCTCGACGTCTGACCCGGGCGCGTCCCCGGCCTCGCCACCGCCGTCCCACCACCGCGGTCGATGCGTCACGAGCGCGGCCTGTGCAACACCCGCGGTCGTGACGCATGGACCGCGGTCGGCGGGGGCGGGGGTCGCCGGGGACGAGGCGGTGTCGGTGGCGTGCGTGCCGGCGTTCTGGGCCGGGTCCGCGGCCCACGCGGACGCGACGGTCGCCGCGCTGATGCTCGCCACCTGCGGCGTCGTGCCGTGGTGGGGGCCGCAGCGGCGGGACGTCACGCTGCACGCGGTGCGGGTGCACCTGCTCGGGGAGGTGGCCCGGCACGCGGGGCACGCCGACGTCCTGCGTGAGGGGCCGGACGGCCGTGCGGGTCAGCGTCCCGGCGACGCGGACGTCAGCGGCCGGACGCCCGAGGGGTGGGCCGCGCACCGGGCGCGGCTGGAGGAGGCAGCGCGCCGGGCGGCGGGACGCGAGCCGCGGGACTGACCCGGGCCGGCGTCAGCGGGCCGATCACGTCGGCGGGGCGACCACGTGGCCGGCACGGGCGGCGCCGGGGAAACGACGACGCGCCGCCCCGGCCGGAGGTCCGGCCGGGTGCGGCGCGTTCGCGTCGAGCCCCGGTGTGCGGGGCGCGCGTGGTGTCAGGACTTGCAGCAGGGCGCGGCGACCGCGGAGTCGGCCTGGGCGATGGCGGCACCGGTGACACCCGTGACGGCGGTGAGGGCGACGAACACGGCGACGACGAGCTTCTTCTTCATGGGAGGACCTCCGGTCTGGTGCGCCGGTCCGTCCGGCACGACGGAGATGTTCCCGACCCGGGTGTCGCGCCCGCAATGACTCTCGGAATACTGGTATAGACTCTCCCCGAATTTTGGTCGCCCGGGCGTGTCGCGGACCGCCCCCCGGGGTCAGATGGCGAACGTCCGGATCCGGCGCGCCCGTCCCCCGGTCGGGGCACATCCGCCCCCCTCTGCGCCGAACCGCCCCCGGCGCCAACGCAGCCCGCGACCCGAGGACCTCCGGCGGCATGCGGCCGTGCGACGTCCCCGGCCGCGCGCAGGCCGTGCCGCACCCGGGCCGGCCGGTGCCGGAAACGACGACGGCGGCCCCGTGCGGGACCGCCGTCGTACCGATCGAGCCGTGCGCCTCAGCGGGCGACGGGCAGGCGCAACGTCGTCCGTGCGCCGAGGGCCGCCAGTGCGCGGCCGTAGGTCTCCACCACCGCGTCCATGCCGTCGCCCGCGACGCGCAGGCGGTCGGCCAGCCGGCGCCACGCCGCGGCGGCGGGACGCCCGGGCGGCATCGACTCGAGCCGGCTCGCCGCCTCCCGGTAGGCCTTGAGGGCCGCCACGCGCTCGCCCGACGCCAGCAGGGCGTCGCCGAGCGCCTCGTGCGCGGCGGCGCCGTCACGGCGCTCGCCGGGCCCGATCAGCTCGACGGCCTTGAGCCCGTAGGTCAGCGCGGCACGGGTCTGCCCGAGCAGGAGCTGCGCGCGCGAGCGGAACGTCGCCGCACGGGCCAGGTCGACCTGGGACTCGCCGATCTCCAGCGCGAGGCGCGCGGCGTCGAGCTCGGCGAGCGCCTCCTTGGGACGCGGCGGCGTCACCTCCAGCAGCAGCTGCGCGAGGTCGAGCCGCAGCAGCGGCACGTCGCTGTCGGCCTCGTCGTTGCCCGAGACCGCGAGGGCGGCCCGCAGGTGCGCGAGCGCCTCGTCGCCGTGGCCGTACGCGTCCTCGACGAACGCCAGGTTCCAGTGCACGGACGACACGGCGCGCGCCGAGCCGTTCTGCAGCGCCCGCGCGAGGAGGTCCTTGCCGCGCACCAGCGCGTACGTGTTGTCACCGCGGGCGACGTACGCCCAGACGAGGGTGGACTCGAGCCGGAACAGCGCGTCGCTGCCGTCCGCGCCCTCGGTGAGCGCGGCGAGGTGGTGCTCGCCGGCCTGGACCGCCGCGGTGAGCTCCCCGGCCTCGGTGAGCGCCATGACGAGGCGGGTCGCCGCCTGCGCGGCCCGGACCGGGCGGTGCCCGTCGGCGAACCGCTGCGTCGCGTCCGCGAGCAGGCGGCACGCCTCCTCGAGCTCGCCGACCCGGTCGAGCGCGTCGGCGTGGGCGAGCAGGACGCGGCCGGCCTGGTCGACGTCGAGGGCGTCGAGGTCGACGGCGGCGAGCTCGGCCGCGGCGGCGCCGGGACGTCCCGAGCGCACGAGCTGGCGCGCGCGGACGACGGCGGCCTCGGACGCCTGGTACGCCGGCGACCGGTCGCCCTGCTCCAGGTAGGTGGTGGTGATGCCGAGCGCGCTCGCGAGCCGCTCGAGCGCCGCCGGACCGGGTCCCCGGATGCCGCGCTCGAGGTGCGAGACGTAGCTCGGATGCATCATCGCCGCCCGGGCGAGGTCGGCCTGGCTCAGGCCGGACCGCTCTCGGGCGTCACGGAGCCTCTCACTGACTGGGTGCACGTCTCTCACGATAGGCACGGGATCCGCCACACGGAAGGGGGACGGGCACCACTGGAAGTCACGATCGCGCAGACAGATCGGGCAATCAGGTCGACGGCGACATCTGCGCGGGTGCCAGCACCCCTCACGTCCTCCCATGACTGGACGACCGACCTGGAGGAGCGGGTGACACGAGTCGTCCCACGACGTGGGCGCGACGCCACCGCCGCCGCCGTATACCCGTGCCGTCGGAGGGGCCCGCCGCCTACGCTCGCCGGATGCTTCCTCAGAACTGGATCGAGCACCGCCGCGCGGGCGACCGCGAGCTCGTCGGCTGGCTGCGCCCCGAGGGCGACGGGTTCGTCGCGGTGGACCGGCTGGGCCGCGCGGTGACCGACGCCGTCGACTGGGACGTCGCCGAGGCGGCCCTCGAGGAGCGCGGCCTGCACTGGCTCGCGGACCTGTGGCAGCTGCGTGTCGAGGACGGCCGGTGGCTGCGCGTGCGCCTGGTGGAGGTCAGCCCGGAGCGGGTCGTCGTCAAGATGGACGACTTCGGGGCCGTGGACGCCGAGATGCGCACGTGGACGCTGCCGTTCCCCGCGCCGGACGTGCTGCGGCCGTACGCGGGCGACCGGTTCACGATCTGACCCGCGGCGTCCGTAGGGTGCGGCCATGACGACGGACGACGTGCAGCGGTGGGCCGCCTTCGCGGCCGCGCCGGGCGGCGGCAACCCCGCGGGCGTGGTGCTCGACGCGCGGGGGTGGTCCGACGCGCGGATGCTCGCCGTCGCCGCGGAGGTCGGCTACGCGGAGACGGCGTTCGTCACCGACCCCGGCACGCTGACCGTCCGGTACTTCTCGCCCGTCGCCGAGGTGCCGTTCTGCGGGCACGCGACGGTCGCGACGGCGGTGGCGCTCGCGGCACGCCAGGGCCCCGGTGACCTGGTGCTCCGCACGCCCGTCGGTCCGGTGACCATCGTGACGCGGGAGGTTGGCGGCGTCCTGACGGCGTCGTTCACGAGCGTCGAGCCGCGCGTCGACGACCTCGCCGACGACGTCCTGGACGAGCTGCTCGGCCTGCTCGGCGTCACGCGCGCCGACGTCGACCCGGCGCACCCGCCGCGCGCGGCGTACGCGGGCAACGTGCACCCGGTGGTCGCGCTGCGCGACGCGACGACGTTCGACGCGTTCACGTTCGACCCCGCCGCCCTGCGCACCCTCATGGACCGCGAGGGGTGGTCCGGCACGGTGACCGTCCTGCACCCGCGCGGCGCGGCCACGGACGCCCCGCCGGAGTACGAGGCGCGCAACCTCTTCCCCGTCGGCACGCTCACCGAGGACCCGGCGACGGGCTCCGCGGCCGCAGCGACGGGCGCCTACCTGCGCGCGCTCGGCCTCGTCGCTCCGCCCGCGCGCGTGCGCGTCCACCAGGGCCGGCACGTCGGCCGGCCGAGCGTGCTGCTCGTCGACGTGCCGGCGACCGGCGGCGTCACGGTCACGGGGACGGCGACGCGCCTCTGAGCCGTCCGGTGTCAGTCCGCGCCCGGGCCCGTGTACTCCAGGCCCGGCCAGTGCGCCCACTCCTCGAAGTGCTCGACGCGCCCGTCGACGGCGAAGCGGATCACCCACAGGTCGCGGAACTCGTGCGGCTCGTCGCCGAGGTAGTGCACCTCCGCACGCACGACGGCCGTGTGCGCGTCGACCGCGAGCGGCTCGGCGGTCATCGTGAACGGCGTCGGGTCCGACCAGAACTCCGCGATCGCGTCGCGCCCGCGCAGGCCCTCGTCGTACGCGCCCCGCAGGTAGAGCGCGTCCGGCGTGAACAGGCGGTCGACCGCCGCCACGTCCTGGTCGCGCCACGCGCGCTCGTACTCCCGCACCCACGTCATGACGTCCGTGGCGTCCATCGCGAACCCCCTCCGCTCCACCCTCCGAGCCTGGCACGGTCGACCCGTCCCGCGCCCGCGTGTCGTGCGACGGACCGACCCTGCTCGAGGTGCGCGGAGGGGCCCGGCTGGGGATGCTCGACGTGGGCGGTCCCCGCCCGAGGCACCACCGACATCGGAGGAGCACGCATGAGCGAGAACCCCGGCCCCCCGTCGACGGGTGGCGGCACCCACGGCGACGAGCAGCGCGGCGCGCCCGTCGACACGGGCACCGGCCCGAACGAGGCCGACGTGAACCAGGAGTCGGTCGGCGAGTCGGCCGAGCACCCGGAGGACGACCAGCGCTTCGACGCCGGCTGACGGCTACCGCTCCCCCGCCGAGCTCGTCCCCCCGGACGCCCACCTCGTCACTCCGGCCTCGACCTCGTCAGGGAGGAGTGACGAGGTCGAGGCATGTCGCCCGAGGTCGCCGGTCCGCCGTCGAGGTCGCCGGTCCGGACCGGCGACCTCGGCGCGCGACGGGCGACCTCGGCGAGGTGGTGGCTCGGGCGCGGCGCCGGGACGGAGGTGGGTGTGCTGCGACGCGCCCACCCCCACCTGCTCGCCGAGTACGACGCGGTGAAACGCCGCGCGGACGGCACCCCGGCGTACGAGGACGCCAAGTCCGCCTTCGTCACCCGCCTCCTCGAGTCCGCCCCCTGACCCGGCCCCGCCCGCCGAGCTCGCCTGTGCCGCGCCCAGGTCGCCGGTCCCGGCAGGCGACCTCGCCGCCGGACCGGCGACCTCGGCGAGGTGGAGGCGTGGAGGCTGGGGGCAGCGCGGTCAGCGGCGGGCGTCCGGTCGGTCGCCGGCGCCCACGCGCTCCCAGCCCCGGCGGTCCGCGCGCGTGCCGAGCCGCGCCGGGCCCTTCGAGCGGTAGACGACGTACGGGCGCCACAGGTACCCGACCGGCGCGCTGAACACGTGCACGAGCCGCGTGAACGGCCACAGCGCGAACAGCAGCATCGCGGACATGCCGTGCAGCTGGAACCCGAGCGGCGCCTCGGCCATGAGCTCGGGGTGCAGGTCGAACCGGAAGATGCCGCGGAACCACACCGAGACGCCGTCGCGGTAGTCGTAGTGCCCGCCGAGGTTGAGGATCGAGCCGGCGACCGTGTTCCACATGCCGAGGGCGATCACGACCGCGAGCACCAGGTACATGACCTTGTCCATGGGCGTGGTCGCGCTGAACACGGGCCCCACGGTGCGCCGCCGGTAGATGAGCAGCGCCATCCCGACGACGGTGCAGACGCCCGCGACCGCGCCGATCGTCACGGCGAGGAAGTGGTACACCTCCTCGCTCATGCCGACGGCCTCCGTCCACGACTTCGGGATGCCGAGGCCCATGACGTGCCCGAGGAACACGGCGAGGATGCCGAAGTGGAACATCGGGCTGGCCCAGCGCAGCAGCCGGCTCTCGTAGAGCTGCGACGAGCGGGTCGTCCAGCCGAACTTGTCGTAGCGGTACCGCCAGACGTGCCCGAGCACGAACACCGCGAGGCAGACGTACGGCACGACGACCCACAGGACGGTGTCGAGGGCGGTCATCGGCGCACTCCCGGGGTCGGCAGGAAGACAGGGCCGGCCGGCTGGGCGGCCTCCATCGTGGTGGGTGGTCCGAACGGCTCCAGCCCGACCTCCTCACCCGGCGGGCCGGCGGCGGCGAGACGCGCGACGGCCGTGCGCTCGTCCTCGCCGAGCGGCGGCAGCGTGGCGCCGACCGCGACGAGCGCGTCCGCCCACGGCGACCCGGCGTCCCGCAGCGCCATGCGCAGCAGCTCGAGACCGGCGCGGTGGTCCTGCAGCAGCCGCAGCCCGGCCTGCTGCGCCGGCCCCTCGGTCGACGCGAACTCCAGCACGACGGCGACGTGGTCGGGCAGCTCGTCGCTCCCGAGCTCGAGCCCGGCCGCGCGGTACGCCTGCTTGACCTCGACGAGGGCGATGCCGCGTTTCCGCGTGTCGCCGTGCGCGTAGTACGTGAGGTAGGGCGAGCAGCGGCGGCGCAGGTCGAACGTGCGGACGTAGTCGGCCTGGAGCTCGCCGAGCGGCGTGGCGGCGACGTGGTCGAGGAGCCGGTCGAGCGGCTCGCGCGCGCCGGGGCCGACCTCGGCCGCCGCCGCGCGCAGCACGGGTAGCAGCGCCTGGAGGTCGTCCGTCGGGTACTCCAGCAGCAGCGACGCGAGCCGGTGCACGACGGCCGTCTCCCGCGCGGTCGCCGCCCGCGAGCGCGGGCGCGTGAACAGGCTCATCGGTCGTCCTCCGACGCACCCGTCGGCCGGCCCGGGTCGACCGGCCCACCCGCTCCCCCGGCGCCCGCCGGTCCGCCCGGCTCGCCGCCCGCGGGCCGCGGCTGCACGTGCGCCGCGTCGTCGTCGGACGCGGGCTCCCGCAGGTTCGCGCCGTCGGGCCCGGGGCGGGGCGGGAACATCCCGTCGGGCGCGGACTTCCCGTCCCAGTTGAGCAGGTTGACCCGTGCCGTGCGCGTCGCCGGCTCGGCCACCGTGTCGGTCGTCTGCCGCTGTTGGAGCATGTGGAAGTTCTCGACCGCGATCGGGTCGTTGAGGTACGCGCCGCCCGACCCCTCGCCGAACGGCCCGGACCCGCCCATGCCGGGCCCGCCGTCGTAGTCCAGCGAGCACTCGGTCGCCAGCTCCTCCAGGCCGTGCGCCTGCTCGGCGTGCGCGGACGGGATGACGTACCGCTCGTCGTACTTGGCCAGCGCGAGCAGCCGGTACATCGCGTACATCGTGTCCTCGTCCATGCCGACGGACGCCGGGATCGACGCGTCGGCCTCGCGGCCGAGGTTGATGTCGCGCATGTACGACCGCATGGCCGCGAGCCGCTTGAGGACGGCCGTGACGGGTGCCGTGTCGCCGGCGGTGAACAGCTCCGCGAGGTACTCGACGGGGATGCGCAGGTGCTCGATCGCGGCGAACAGGTTGTCCGCGCGCTCGGCGTCCTCTCCCGTCTCCGCGACGACGTCGACCACGGGCGACAGCGGCGGGACGTACCAGACCATCGGCATGGTGCGGTACTCGGGGTGCAGCGGCAGCGCGATCTCGTAGCGGCTGATGAGGTCCCACACGGGAGAGCGCTGCGCGGCCTCGACCCAGTCGCGCGGGATGCCCGCGCGCTCCGCCTCGCGCTGGACGGTCGCGTCGCGCGGGTCGAGCAGGACGCTGCGCTGCGCGGCGAGCAGCTTCGTCTCGTCCGGCTCGCTCGCCGCCTCGAGCACGCGGTCGGCGTCGTAGAGGACGAGCCCGATGTACCGCAGCCGGCCGACGCACGTCTCCGAGCAGACGGTCGGCAGCCCGACCTCGACGCGCGGGAAGCAGAACGTGCACTTCTCGGCCTTGCCCGTGCGGTGGTTGAAGTAGACCTTCTTGTACGGGCAGCCCGTGACGCACTTGCGCCAGCCGCGGCACGCGTCCTGGTCGACGAGGACGATGCCGTCCTCGGCGCGCTTGTAGATGGCTCCCGACGGGCATGACGCCGCGCAGGACGGGTTGAGGCAGTGCTCGCAGATGCGCGGCAGGTAGAACATGAAGGTCTGCTCGAACTCGAGCCTCACCTTGTCGGACACCTTCGCGAGCACCGGGTCGTCGGCGAGCAGCTGCGGGCCGCCGCCGAGGTCGTCGTCCCAGTTGGCGCTCCACCGCACCTGCATGTCCTCGCCGCTGAGCAGCGACGTCGGGCGCGCGACCGGTACGTGCTCCTGCAGCGGGGCGTCGGTGAGGTTCTCGTAGTCGTACGTCCACGGCTCGTAGTACTGGTCGATCGACGGCTGCTTGGGGCTCGCGAAGATCGTCAGCAGGTTCTTCAGCCGCCCGCCGGCCTTGAGCTGCAGGCGCCCGCGCGTGTTCAGCGTCCAGCCGCCCTCCCACACCGACTGGTCCTCGTAGGTGCGCGGGTAGCCCTGGCCGGGCCGGGTCTCGACGTTGTTGAACCACACGTACTCGGTGCCCGTGCGGTTCGTCCACGCCTGCTTGCACGTCACCGAGCAGGTGTGGCAGCCGATGCACTTGTCGAGGTTCATGACCATCGCCATCTGGGCCATCACGCGCATCGGGCACCCCCGGGCGTCGTCGTCGTCGCCATCAGTACTCGACCTCCTGCGTCCGGCGCCGCACGACCGTGACCTCGTCCCGCTGGTTGCCCGTGGGGCCGAGGTAGTTGAAGGCGTAGGTGAGCTGCGCGTACCCGCCGATCAGGTGCGTGGGCTTCATGAGCAGGCGCGTCAGGGAGTTGTGGATGCCGCCGCGCCGGCCGGTGGTGCGCGTGCGCGGGACGTCGATGAGCCGGTCCTGCGCGTGGTGCATGTAGACCGTCCCGGCGGGCATGCGGTGCGAGACGACCGCGCGCGCCACGACGACGCCGTTGCGGTTGACCGCCTCGACCCAGTCGTTGTCGCGCACGCCGATGCGGTCGGCGTCGCGGTCGCTCATCCAGATGACCGGCCCGCCGCGCGACAGCGACAGCATGAACAGGTTGTCCTGGTACTCGGAGTGGATGGACCACTTGTTGTGCGGCGTCAGGTACCGCACGGTGACGCCCAGCCCGACGCCGTCCTCGTCGGTCGTGCCGAGCGCGTTCTCGCCGAAGAGGCGCTGCATGTCGAGCGGTGGACGGAAGACCGGCAGCCCCTCGCCGATCTCCGTCATCCAGTCGTGGTCGAGGTAGAGCTGCTGCCGACCGCTGAGGGTGTGCCACGGCTTGAGCCGCTCGACGTTCACCGTGAACGGCGAGTAGCGGCGCCCGTGCGCCTCGGTGCCGGACCACTCCGGCGACGTGATGACGGTGACGGGCGCGGCCTGCGTGTCCGCGAACGTCACGTGCTTGCCCTCGTGCTCGGCGGCGAGGTCGGCCATGCGTGTGCCGGTGCGCCGCTCGAGCGTGTGGAAGCCCTGCACCGCGAGGCGACCGTTGGTCGTCCCGGACAGCGTGAGGATCGCCTCGCAGACGTGCACGTCGCGCTCGAGCAGGGGGCGTCCGTCGGCGCGCGCACCCGGACGGCCGGCGGGGACGCGCGCGACGCCGTTGCGGCGCCGCAGGTGCTCGATCTCCGGCCCGACGTCGAACGTCACGCCCTTGGTCGTCAGGCCGGCCGTGTCGGGGACGGGCCCGAGGGCCGCGAGCTGCGCGGCGACCGCCGGGTAGTCGCGCTCGACCGTGACCAGCTTCGGCATCGTCCTGCCGGGGACGGGGTCGCACTCCCCCGCCCTCCAGTCGCGGACGCGCCCGTGCGGGATCGCCAGCTCGTCAGCCGTGTCGTGCATGAGCGGCACCGCCACGACGTCCGTCCGCGTGCCCAGGTGCGTCTCCGCGAGCCGGCTGAACGTCCGCGCGATCGTGTGGAAGATGTCGAAGTCGGTGCGGGTCTGCCACGGCGGGGCGATGGCCGGGCTGAACGAGTTCACGAACGGGTGCATGTCCGTCGTGTTGAGGTCGTGCTTCTCGTACCAGGTGGCCGCGGGCAGGACGACGTCGGAGAACACGGTCGTGCTCGTCATGCGGAAGTCGAGGCTGACCAGCAGGTCGAGCTTGCCGGTGGGCGCCTCGTCCCGCCAGACCACGTCGCGGGGCCGGTGCTCGGGCGGCGCCTCCGTGGCGCGCAGGTTGGAGTCGGCACCGAGCAGGTGGTGCAGGAAGTACTCGTTGCCCTTGCCGGACGAGCCGAGCAGGTTGGCGCGCCAGACGGTGAGCACGCGCGGGAAGTTCTCGGGCGCGTCGGGGTCCTCGGCGGCGAAACGGAGCGTGCCGTCCTGCAGCCGGCGGACGACGTGGTCGGGCACCGGCTCGCCGGACGCCGCGGCGTCGTCCGCCAGGTCGAGCGGGTTGCGGTCGAACGTCGGGTACGAGGGCATCCAGCCCGACCGCGCCGACTGCGCGACCACGTCGGCGGTGGTCTTGCCGGACAGCTGGCCGCTCCCGGTGCGGCCGGCCGACAGGGTGTCGGCGGCGAACGGGTCGTACCGGAACTGGTCGGTGTGCAGGTACCAGTACGCGGTCTGGATCATCGTGCGCGCCGGGCGCGCCCAGTCCGACGCCGTCGCGTACATCTGCTGGCCCGTCACGGGGCGGACCTTCTCCTGCCCGACGTAGTGCGCCCAGCCGCCGCCGTTGACGCCCTGGCAGCCGGTGAGCGTGGTGAGCGCGAGGAACGCCCGGTAGATCGTGTCGGAGTGGAACCAGTGGTTCGTGCCCGCGCCCATGAGGATCATGACGCGGCCGCCCGACTCCTCGGCGGTCTGCGCGAGCTCGCGGCCGATGCGCTCCGCCTTGGCCGCCGGGACGCCGGTGAACTGCTCCTGCCACGCCGGGGTGCACGGCTCGGTCGCGTCGTCGTAGCCCGTGGGCCACGTGCCCGGCAGGCCGGGCCGGGCGACGCCGTACTGGGCGAGCATGAGGTCGAGGACGGTGGTGACGAGGTGCCCGCCGACCTCGCGGACGGGCACGCCGCGGACGACGGTGCCCGCGGCGCCGTCGGCGGAGTCGAAGCGCGGCAGGGCGACCGCGACGGCGTCCGTGGCGCCGCCGCCCTCGTCGGCGAGGCTCAGCGCAGGACGCGTGCTGCCGAGGTCGAGGTTCCAGCGGCCCACGCCGGCGTCGCCGTAGCGGAAGCCGAGGGAGCCGTTCGGGACGGTCGGCGCGCCGGTGTCCGCATCGACCAGGACCGTCTTGAAGGCCGCGTTCTCGCTGCCCGCCTCGGCGCCGGGCAGGTCCTCCGCGGTGAGGAACTTGCCCGGGGCGTACGTGCCGTCGTCGGCGCGGTCGAGGCGGACGAGGAACGGCAGGTCGGTGTAGCGGGCGGCGTACTGCGCGAAGTACTTCGGGCGCCGGTCGACGTAGAACTCCTTGAGGAGCACGTGGCCCATGGCCATCGCGAGGGCGCCGTCGGTGCCCGGGGCGACGGCGAGCCACTCGTCGGCGAACTTCACGTTGTCCGCGTAGTCGGGCGCGACGGCGACGACCTTCTGCCCGCGGTAGCGCGCCTCGGCCATCCAGTGCGCGTCGGGCGTGCGGGTGACCGGCAGGTTCGAGCCCCACATGATCAGGTAGGCCGCGTCCCACCAGTCGCCGGACTCGGGGACGTCGGTCTGGTCGCCGAACACCTGCGGGCTCGCGACCGGCAGGTCGGCGTACCAGTCGTAGAACGACAGCATCGGGGCGCCGAGCAGCGCGTGGTACCGGGCGCCGACGCCGTGCGACACGATCGACATCGCCGGGATCGGCGAGAAGCCCGCGATGCGGTCCGGACCGTAGGCCCGGATGGTGTGCACCTGCGCGGCGGCGACGATCTCGACCGCCTCGTCCCACGTCGCCCGCACGAGCCCGCCCTTGCCGCGGGCGCGCTTGTAGCGCCGGGCGGCCTCCGGGTCGTCGACGATGCTGGCCCACGCCGCGACCGGGTCGCCGCCCTGGCGTGCCTTGGCCTCGCGGAACAGCTCGAGCAGGCGGCCGCGCACGTAGGGGTAGCGGATGCGGGTCGGCGAGTACGTGTACCAGCTGAACGCGGCGCCGCGCGGGCAGCCGCGGGGCTCGTACTCGGGGCTGTCGGGGCCGACGGACGGGTAGTCGGTCTGCTGGGCCTCCCACGTGATGATGCCGTCCTTGACGTACACCTTCCACGAGCAGGAGCCCGTGCAGTTGACGCCGTGCGTGGAGCGGACGACCTTGTCGTGGCTCCACCGGTCCCGGTAGAAGGTGTCGGCGTCGCGGCCGCCCGCCTGGTGCAGCGTGCGCAGGTCGTCGCTGACCTCGCCGCGCCGTAGGTGCCGGCCGAGGCGCAGGATCGCGTCGGAGGCGGGCCCGTCGAGGCCGGGCGGGGCGGCGCGCGCCGTCCGCGCCGGGGTGGTGCTCTCGTCCGTCGTCACCGGTGGTGCCTCTCGTCGCGTGCGGGCGCTGCGGGGTGCGTGCGAGGGGGTGCGGGTCAGCCCGTGCGGGCGGAGCGGGCGACGGGTCCGCGCGTGAACAGCGCCGCGCCGAGGGAGACGACGGCGAGCAGCGCGAGGCCGATGGTGTAGTCGCCGACCCGGTCGTAGACGGCGCCCATGACGAGCGGCGGCACGAACCCGCCGAGCCCGCCGGCCGCACCGACGAGACCGGTGACGGCGCCGACCTTCTCCGGCGGTGCGAGCCGCCCCACGACGGCGAAGGTCGCCCCGGAGGACGCGCCGAGGAGCGCCGCCAGGCCGAGGAACGCGATGGTCCCGACGGGCATGAGCGGCAGCTCGACGGCTGCGAGCGCCGCGAGCACGGCGATGCCGACGAACGACGTCACGAGCACGGGGACGGGGCCGATCCGGTCGGACAGCGCGCCGCCGACGGGCCGCATCGCGACCGCGAGGACGACGAAGCCGGCGGTCCGGAACGCCGCGTCCTCGGGCGTGAGGCCGAACGCGTTGCCCAGGTACGTGGGCAGGTAGACGCTGAACGCGACGAACCCGCCGAAGCCCACGGCGTAGAGGAACGACAGCTGGCCGGTGGCGGGGAGCTTCGCGGTCGCCCACGTGCGGGCGAGGAAGCTGCCGCTCGGCAGGGTGCGGGTCGGGGCGTCGCGGAGCAGGGCCGCGGCGATCGCGGCGTAGACGACGAGGACGCCGGCGACGATGAGGAACGGCGCCTCGGGCCCGACGCTCTCGGTGAGCCGCACGGTGGTGAACGCGGAGACGGCGGTGCCGCCCATGCCGATGCCGAACAGGCCCAACGCGGTGCCGCGGCGGGCCGGCGGGTACCAGGCGTTCACCAACGGGACGCCGATCGCGAACGTCGTCCCGCCGAGGCCGAGGAAGAACCCGCCGACGAGCAGCGACACGAACGACTCGGCGACGAGGCCGATGAACAGCACCGGCAGCACGGTGAGCAGGCTGACGACCGGGAACATCACGCGTGCGCCGATGCGGTCGGTCAGCGCGCCGACGGGGATCCGGCCGAGCGACCCGACGATCACCGGGACTGCCACCAGCACCGACTGCTGGAACCCCGTCAGGTCCAGCCGGTCGCGGTACGCCGACCCCAGCGGGCTGATGAGCGCCCACGCCCAGAAGTTGACGAGGAACCCGACCGTCGCGAGGACGAGCATGCGGGTGCCCTGCGGTGGGGCGGTGGTGGTGGACGGCGGCGGGCTCGCCCCGGACACGCCCGTGCGCGGGCTCGCGGTGCTGCTGCCGGCACCGTCGCCGTGTGCTCTGCGTCCCGACGTCGCCACGTCGGCCCCCTCGCATCGTCACGAGGACCGACGCCGGGGCGTCAGTCGCCTGGGGCGAACGTAGCAGCGACCCCGTGGGGACGCCCAGGGGGCCCTCGGACCGTGCCGGAGGCCGACCACGAGGACGACCGGGACCTACACCTCTGCGTCGACGACGGTCTGGTCGGCCACGTCGACGTACGTGGACCCATCCGACGTGTCAGCGCCTCGGTCGTCCGGTGGCACGGGGGCGTCGCCGGGAGTGCTGGCCGGCTCCGGCCCGTCCTGGGACGAGAGCGCGGTCGACACCAGGGCCGCAGGCACGCCGTCGGTCGTACCCGAGTCGGACTCCTGCCGCACACGCGGCGGTGCGGCCGACCACGCCTTGAGGTACTGGACGACCTCGGCGTAGAAGGCGTCGACCACGTCGAGGACCGAGTCGATGAACGTGCCACGACCGCGCCCACGCTTCGCGCCCATCGGCTTCGTGATCGCGATCTTGAAGGTCCGAAGCTCCTTCGCCGGGTCGGCGACCAGCACGGTGGGGTCGGCGCGCACGTCCCGGAGCAGCTCGGCGGCGCCCGCTCCCCTCGCGTGAGCGGCGTACGCCTCGACGCGTGCGGTCTCCGGTGCGTTCTTCAGCTGTCGGACGAGCCAGTTGACGCGGGTGGTGGAACGCCCCTCGCGCGGCGCATCGACTTCCACGAGCGCCGTCACCGTCCCGGCTCGCAGGTCGGCAGTGACCTGGAGGTTCCCGACGGTGCCGGGGATCCGGATCGCGCCGGACAGGATGCCCGCCGATGCCAGGCCGTTGACGAGGTCCTGCGTACGGAGGGTGGGGTCCGCCAGTTCCTTCCGGCTCAGCACCGGCGTGACCTCCGCGCCGAGGCGTCTACCCAGCGAGAGGCTCGCGAAGCGCAGGAGCGCATCGAAACGGCTCGCGACCTCACCGATGCCCTTGTCGCTTGCGCGCAGGGTGCCGGCCCTCACGGCGTCACGAATACCGACCCAGGAGTCGCCCATGTCGTCGAACTCCAGCGCTCCAGATCGCGGGTGCTCGAGATACCGGATCAGCTCACCGAGGATCCACGCCTGGTCCGGGTCGGCGATGCCGCGGAACTCCTTCTGCATGACGGCCTCGGCCAGAACCTGGGTCCACGAGAGGTGATGGAGCGCGACCTTGCGCAGACGCCGCTTGTCCACCTTCGTCGGGTGCTGCCCGGCCACAGCGGGAATCTCGTTCGAGATCGTGATGACTGCGTCGAAGCCGTTCTCGCGCGCGATGTCGAGGTAGTTCTCGAGCTGATCGGTCGCGAGCTCGTTGGTGCCCGTCTTGACCTCGACGAGGGCCGTCCAGGCCCTCTGCCCCCGGGACACGCGGATGAGCCCGTCCGGATAGAGACGCTTGTCCCCGAGGACGAACGGGACCTCGATGTAGGTCTCGACAGCACCCGCGGGCGCACCGTACGGCTTCGTCAGCGCCCGGCCGAACTCACGAACCGCGCTCATCACCGCGAGGAGGGCCGACGTCGCACGTCGCTCCTGCTCCTCGGCGCCGTTGATGCCCGACGTCGGGATGAGCCTCGCCTCGTGCCACGCCTCTTCGGCCATCGTCGACCGCCCTCGCTCTCTCGTGATCCACCCGACCCCGTGTTGCCGTTTCACGGTCGCTGCTCGTGGGTAGCGGACGGCAGCGGCCGGCCCGACGAGGGGCGTGGCTGCTACTTCGGCACAGTCGTCCGCGCGGTTGAGTGCGAGCTCCCGGTACATGGCACCGGGACCCAGTCGCTCGCGTCAGCGCGCTCCGCCGGCGCGTCTTCGCCTTACGGCTGCAGCCCTTCATGAGGTGAACGGAGAAGGGCCGTGGCGGTGGCGATGTCACTGTCGATGTCGGCGTCCACGCGGGGGCCCCCTGGAGCGCGTCTCGGAGGGCAAGCCCAGTGGATGCAGCTACGGGACGGATCTCCGCCACGACGTTCCCCGCGCGCGTGATCCCGGTCGTCTCTCCGCGCTCGACGGCGTCGAGCAGCTCGGCGAGAGCAGTTGCGGCGCGCGTGTCGGTCACGGTGCGCATGGCACGAGGGTGTCGACGTCGTGATCTCACCCGCGCCACGTGCGCGGCCCCCTGTCGGGGCGCACGCCGACGCGACTAGCGTGGTTCGCCCGGACTCCGACGGAGGAGAGCTCCCCATGGCCGATACGTGGACCATCCAGCTGCGCAGCCCGCTGGCGGGCGACCTGGTCGGGCAGCAGCTCGTCGTCGCCGCGATCGGCACGGCGTTCGAGGCGTCCTACGGGTGGCGCCTGCTCACCGACACCGGCGACGTCGTCCAGGACGGCTTCTTCCAGGCGGGCTCGATGGGGACGCTCGAGGCGTTCGCCCAGTCGGTGCCGATGACGCACACGCACGTCGGGCCGGCGACCTTCGAGCTGTTCGGCGACGACCCCTCCGGGGAGCACGCGCCCGGCGTCGACCTCGTCAGCGCGCGGGTGGTCCTCGTGCCCGGCGCGCGCGGGTACCGGCCGCACCAGGTCGTGCGGGGCGACACCCTGTCCGCGCTCGCCCGCGAGCACGGCTCGCAGGTCGCGTGGATCGTCGCCGCGAACGGCATCCCGGACCCGGACCTGATCCGCGTCGGCCAGGTGCTGCGGATCCCCGTGTGACACCCGTGGCGCAGGACCCCTGGTCGATCCGCGCTCCCTGCGGTGCACTGGAGGGGTGCTCGCCGACCTGCCGTCGATGGCTGCGTGGCGCTTCGTCGCGGCCGTCGACGGGTTCGAGGTGGTCTACCCCTCACCGCGCCGGATCCGCGGGCACACGTCCGCCGTCGAGGACGGCCGCGCGTACGCGGTGGACTACGAGATCGACCTCGACGACGCCTGGCGCACGCGCGAGGTCCGCGTCCGGAACGACACGCTCGACGGTCCGCGCTCGACCGTGCTGACGTCCGACGGCGCAGGCAGCTGGACGGTCGACGGCGTCGCGGCGCCGCACCTCGACGGGCTGGTGGACGTCGACCTCGAGGCGTCCGCGTGCACCAACACGTTCCCCGTGCACCGGCTGGACCTGCCCGTGGGCGAGGTCGTCGCCGCGCCGGCCGCGTACGTGCAGGCGCTCGACCTGTCGGTGCGGCGCCTCGAGCAGACGTACCGACGCCGCGACGCCCGCACGTTCGACTACACGTCGGAGGGCGGCGCGTTCCGGGCCGTGCTCACGTACGACGCGAGCGGGCTCGTCGTCGACTACCCCGGCATCGCGGTGCGGTTCGCCTGACCGCTCGACCGGCGGCGCAGCCCGGCCGGCGCGACGACCGACGCGTCCCCGTCGCCGCGTCCGCCCCGGGGCCCTCATGCGGACCCGACGCCCACCCCGTACAAAGGACGAGGTGAGCACCCACATCGAGGACTACGCCCTCCTGTCCGACCTCAGCACCGGCCCGCTCGTGTCGCGCGACGGCAGCATCGACTGGCTGTGCCTGCCGCGGTTCGACTCGCCGGCGGTGTTCTCGGCGCTGCTCGGCGGGCCCGACGACGGGCGCTGGCAGCTGTCGCTGGTCGACGGCGAGGTCGTCGAGCGCCGCTACCTGCCGCGCACGTTCGTCCTGGAGACGACGTGGCGCACGCCGACGGGCACGGCCACGGTCACGGACTTCCTGCCGCCGAGCACCGACCGCGCCGACCTGGTGCGCCGCGTCGAGTGCGTCGAGGGCACGGTCGAGGTCGAGCACGACCTGCGGCTGCGGTTCGACTACGCGCGCGCGACGCCGTGGGTGCGGGTCGTCGACCACGCGGGTGCGCCGGCGCTGCTGTCGCTCGCGGGGCCGGACGGGCTGCTCGTCACCGGACCGCTGCTGCGGCCCGCGGCGGACGACGACGGGACGGCCGAGCAGCCGGGCGCCGCCGGCGCCCCGCACGCCGAGGAGGGCGCGCGCGCCCCGCGCCTCACCGGCCGGTTCCCGCTGGAGGCCGGGCAGACGCTCGACTGGGACCTGTCGTGGTTCCCCTCCTGGGAGGAGCACCCGCAGCCCGCGGACGCCGACGCCGCGCTCGCGGAGACGGTCCGCTTCTGGACCGACTGGGCGTCGCAGCTGACCACGCACGACGCCCACGACCCGATGGTGCGGCGGTCGCTGCTGGTGCTGCGGGCCCTCACCCACGCCCGCACGGGCGGCATCGTCGCCGCGGCGACCGCGTCCCTGCCCGAGGAGCTCGGCGGCAGCCGCAACTGGGACTACCGGTACGTGTGGCTGCGCGACGCGGCGCTGACCATCGAGGTCGCGATCGCGCACGGTCTCACGCGCGGCGCGCGGCTGTGGCGGGACTGGCTGCTGCGGGCCGTCGCGGGCGACGCGCACGACATCCGGATCATGTACGGCATCGGCGGCGAGCGGGAGCTCGACGAGAAGGAGCTCGACCACCTCGACGGCTACGAGGGCTCGCGTCCCGTGCGCATCGGCAACGGCGCCGCGGACCAGTACCAGGCCGACGTCGTGGGCGAGGTGATGATCGCGCTCGCGGAGCTGCGCGACGCCGGCGTCGCCGACGACGAGTACTCGTGGGGCCTGCAGAAGAGCCTGCTCGCGTACTGCGAGGCGAACATCGACCGCCCCGACCACGGCATCTGGGAGATGCGCGGCGACCTGCACATGTTCACGCACGGCCGCGCGATGATGTGGGCCGCGTTCGACCGGGGCGTGCGCGCGGTCGAGGACCACGGGCTCGACGGGCCGGTGGACCGGTGGCGCGAGCTGCGCGACCGGCTGCGCGCGGAGATCGACAGCCGGGGCTTCGACGAGGCGACGAACAGCTTCACGCAGACGTACGACGGCACCGAGGTCGACGCGTCCCTGCTGCAGCTCCCCCACACCGGCTACCTCGCCTACGACGACCCGCGCATGCTCGGCACCGTTGCCCGCATCGAGGCGGACCTGCGCGACGAGCACGGCCTCGTGCACCGCTACCGCACCGAGGCGGGCCTCGACGGCCTCGAGGGCGGCGAGCACCCGTTCCTCATCTGCTGCTTCTGGCTCGTCGAGCAGTACGCGCACAGCGGCCGCCTGCCCGAGGCGGAGGCGCTCATGGACCAGCTCGTCGGGTACGCCAACGACCTCGGCCTGCTCAGCGAGGAGTACGACGCCGACGCGGGCCGGCTCATCGGCAACTTCCCGCAGGCGTTCAGCCACCTCGGCCTGATCCGGGCCGCGGACGCGATCGCGGCGGCACGGGGTACGGACGGCTGACGCGGTACGGACGGCTGACGCGCGTCAGGACACCGTGAGCAGCGTGCCCGGCGTCACCTTGCCCCACAGCATGTCGAGCACCTCGTCGGTCACCCGGATGCACCCGTTGGAGATCGCGCCCGTCGCCCGGAACGGCGTCGTGTGGATCGCCGTGGCGGACGTGTTCGTCGCGCGGTCGTAGACGTCGATCGTCTCGCTCTGGCTGGACAGCAGCAGCACGCGCGGCGTGTACGTGCCGGGCTGGTCCCACTGCGACCCGACGACGAACTGCGGCACCGCGGGCGTCGGCGTGTCCGGCGCGCCGACGGCGATCACGGGGACCGTCTGCGTCGTCGTGCCGTCCTCGATGGTGAGCGTGCGGGCAGCGAGGTCGAGGTGCAGGCGCCAGTCGGTGCCCGACGGTGCGGTGTCCTGCGCCCGGATCCACACCGTCCGGCCGTTCACCTGCGCCCGGTCCTGGCTGGGCAGCGCGCCGCGGCTCGCGACGAGCACGCGCAACCACCCGCCGCGCTGGTCCAGCACCGGCAGGACCGTCTGCACGTCGAGCGTCACGGCGGGCACCGCGCCGACGGCCCGCCCGCCGGGCGCGTCGTACCCGGCGGTGTCGCGGACGACCGTCGCGGTCTGCCACGTGCCGAGCGCGGGGTCGTCGTTGCGGCGCTGCTCGAGCCCGTCCGTGCCCGGCATGCCCGGGACGACGGTCAGCGGGTCGATGAGGGGCAGCGCGGCGACGTCGACGGGCGCGGGAGCCGCGGGCGCGGCGACGGCCGCCTTCGCCACCTCGACCGGCGCACGCACGACGACGGGCTCGGGCGCCGGCGGCTCCGCGGCGGCGCACCCGGCCGCCAGCACGGCGACGCACACCGCCGCGACCACTCCTCCACGCACCCGTCCCACCACACCATCATCGTCCGCGCCGGGGCCGGTGCGCGCCACGCGCCCGGTGGGTGGTGCGGCGGACGGGGGACGGCGAGGGGGTCGTCCGGTGCGGGCGACCGGTCCGGTTCGGTCCCGCCGCGGGTGGTCGGGTCGCTCGGCTGGTCGCTCGGCCCGCGGCGGTCGGCCGGGACTGGTCCGGCGGCGTGGGGTCGGGTACACCTCGGATCGTGACGGGTGCGGGTGCGGGACGGGCGGGCACGCTGGTCGTCGACGCGGCGAACGTGGTGGGCGCGCGTCCCGACGGCTGGTGGAAGGACCGCGCCGGCGCGGCGGCCCGCCTCCTGGACGCGCTCGCGGCGTCGGTCGACGCGGACGCGTGGGACGGACGACGCGTCGTCGTGGTCCTGGAAGGCGGGGCCCGGGCGGCCGTGAAGCGTTCGGGTCACCCACCGTCCGCAACGCTTCACACGACGCCGGAGGACCCGGCCCTGCACCATGCCGGTCACGCGAGGGCCGCCGTGCCCGACGGCTCGCCGGACGACGGGCCGTCGCAGCGTTCCGACCGCCCAGGGTCCACAGCCGTCCCTCCCGTCACCGACGACGAGGGCGTGCAGCGTTCGTCGCGCCAGGCGGGACGAACGCTGCACAGCTCTCCCGCCGGCGGGTGGTCCGGGGTCGACGTCGTGCTGGCGGAGCGGGACGGGGACTCGACGATCGTGGAGGTCGTCTCCGCGGCGGAGGACGACGTCGTCGTCGTGACGTCCGACCGGGAGCTGCGCCGACGCGTCGAGGCGCTCGGCGCCGACGTCCGCGGCGCCGGCTGGCTCCGCGACACCCTCGACACGCTCGCTCCGTGACGACCCCACCGACCCCGCCCCACCGCCCCACCGCCCCCCACCCGCCGAGTTCGCCGGTTCGACGCCCACGTCGCCTGCCCGGACCGCCGACCTCGCCGTCGGACAGGCGAACTCGGCGGGTGAGAGGGGGCAGGCTCGGGCGGGGTGGCGGGGTGGCGGGGTGCGGGTGGCGCGGCGGCCGGGCGGTCGGCGTCCGGGCGCCGGGTCAGAGGACGCGGAGCGCGTCCGTGGTGTCGCGCTCGCGACGCGCGAGCGCGTGCAGCACCGCCATGTCGCCGTGCCGGTGGCGGGCCGCGCCGACCAGCACCTCGACGGCGACGCCCACGGTCGCGGCCGGTGCGCGGACGTCGCTGCCGAGGCTGAGCGCGAGGTCCTCGGTGTGCACGGCGAGCTCGACGCACCGGGTGCGCAGGTACTCGTCGAGCAGCAGCGTGTGCCCCTGGTGCCGCACGGTGAGCCGCCGGTCGGCCGGTTCCCGCACGAGCCGCTCCCCCAGGCGCGCCGCCGCCGCGGTGACCGCGTCCGCGAGCGCGGCGAAACCCTGCGCCGCCGTCTCCGCGCTGCGCGCCCGCACGCCGGTGTTCAACGCGGACGTCGGCTCGGACGTCCCCGCGAGGTCGCCGTAGTACCCGGCGGCGGTGACGGGCGCGGCGTCGACGTCGAGCGGGCCGTCGAGGTACCACTCGACCTGCAGGACGCTGCGCGCCAGGTGCGCGGCGAGCTCGCCGACGGTGATGCCCGCGAGCGCGGACGGCTCGTCCCACGTCGTCGCGACGTCGTCGCTGGTCACGAGCGCGACGGCCACGGCCGCGCCCTCCCGGTAGGCGTCGCGCGCGCTGCTCGTCACGGGCGGCAGTGTGGCAGCACCGGCGGTGCCCGCACGACGGCGACCCGCACCGGTCCGCCGTCAGTCGTCGACCGCCTCCACGCCCTGCCGCGCGAGCTCGGCGACGTGGTCGCGCATGCGCTGCAGGACCTCGGGCGGGTGCGGCTCCCAGTCCTCGACCTCGCCGACCACGCGCACGGGCTCGCGCGTGCGGTACGAGCGGGTCGGGTTGCCGGGGAACCGCGTGTTCGTGAGGTTGGGGTCGTCCTCGATCGGGCCGGTCGGCTCGACGCGGTAGATGCGGCCGGGGCCGTCGCCGGCCGCCAGCTCGGCGCCCCACGTGGCGGCGTCGAGGGTCGCGGTCAGGTAGACGTGTTTCGCGGACCGGCCGGTGCCGAAGTTCGACCGCCGGCCGGGCACGAGCAGGTCGCCGACCTGCAGCTCGGCCGTGGTGCCGTGGAAGAACGGCCCGGGGTCGTCGACGCCGGTCGGTCCGTCGCTCATGCGCACCTCGTCGTGTCGCTCCCACGACCGCCGCCGCGGCAGCCGTCGCCGTCGCCGTCGACCCCAGGCGCGGCAGTCGCGGCATGTCGATGGCCCGCGTGGCAGCCTGTCGCCCGAGCAGCCGGCGGACGTCTCGTCCGTCGTCGTACGCACCCCGTACGCACCCCGTGCGTACGCCCGCGGACGACGTCCCGCCTCCGCCGCGACACGCCGCGACACGCCGCGGGTCGGACCGACGAGGAGCACCGGCGCGCCCTCCCGGCACGGCACCTCACAGCTGCCGCCGCACCCCCGCCTCGTGCGCGACCGTGCTCAGCTCGTCGTCGGCGGACCCGGTGAGCGCCACCTGCCCCGCCCCGCGACGTCCCAGCGGCAGCACCGTCCGGTGCCGCACGTCCTCCAGCTCGAACCCGAACGCCCCGTACAGCGCGAGCGCCGCCAGCGCGAGGCCGACGACCGCGGCCACCGTGAACCAGCCGCGGTCCCCCGTCAGCTCGGCGACGCCCGTGAGCGCGAACCGCACTCCCGCGAGCGCCATGATCGCCGCGGCGACGAGCTTCGTGCTCGCGGCCGCCGCGGGGACGAGCATCGCGACGCCGGCCGCGAGCAGCAGCACGCCCAGGCCCGCGCTCACGGCGCCGGGCGGGCTCGTCAACGTCGCCAGGGCCACCGCGCCCCACGTCCCCGCCAGCACGCCCATCCCGGTCCCCGCGACCGGGTCCCGGGCGAGGAAGCCCAGCACGGACGCGAGCAGCTGCACCGGCACCGTCGACGCGAGCACCCCCAAGGCGACGACCCGGCCCTGCTCCGCCGGCACCCACTGCAGCTGCACCGCGGCGAACGCGGTGGTCGCGAGGAACAGGCCGAGGAAGCCGAGGGGCAGCGGCGTCCCGATCGGCCGGACGACGACACGCACCTGCGGCGACGTGGTCGCCATCAGCTCACCAGCGCCTGCGTCGCGGACTCCTTCAGCTTGCCGTTCGCCCACTTCATCTGCCGGACGGTCTCCGGGTGGCAGCGCTCGGCGAGCTCGAGCAGCTCGAGGTGCCGCACGCCCTGCGCCGCCTGCGCGACGAGCTCCCAGTCGACCGACACGCCCGCGGCCCTCAGGTACAGCCCGCGCAGGTCGCGCAGGAGCAGCAGCTCGGGTCCCGACGACCGGCCGAGCGCCTCCGCCGACCGCTCGAGCGCGCGCGCCGACGGCTGCGGCACGCCGCGCGGCTCGGGGTCGAGGTCCTCGCCGTACCGGCCGGCGATGCCGGCGATCGCGCGCACGTGCTCGCGCGACCAGACGGCGAGGTCCTGCGCGACGTGGAAGATCTCGTGGTCCACGTCGTGCCGGTCGGCGACCTGCAGCAGCTCGTGCGCCAGGTCGTCCTCGGCGCGGTGCAGCTCGCGCAGCGCCAGCCCGATCTTCATCGCGCCTCCTCCAGCGCGTGCTCGACGACCGTCCGCGGACCCCGCGTGGGTGGGACGGTGCCGCGGACCGGGGCCGACGCGGTCGTCGTCGGGGCGGCGGACACCTGCCCGTCCGCCCGCTCGACGCGCCGGACCGCCGCCGCCGCGGTCTTGAAGATCGGCTGCTTCGACGCCGGGTCCCACTCGGTGATCGTCAGCTCGTTGGCGGCGCGACCGTGCGCGTGCGGCCCGTGCCGGTCCGGCTCGTGGCCACCGGGCTCGTCCCAGTAGCCGTAGTGGAACGGCAGGAAGACGACGCCCGCGCGGATGCCCGAGACGCGCACGCGCGCCCGCACCGACCCGCGTGGCGTGCTCACCTCGGCGAGGTCGCCCTCCGCCAGCCCGAACGCGTCGGCGTCGTGCGCGGAGACCTCGACCCACACGTCCGGTGCCGCGGCCGCGAGCTCGGGCGCGCGGCCCGTCTTGGTCCGGGTGTGGAACTGGTAGACCGTGCGGCCGGTCGTGAGCTGGAGCGGGAAGTCCTCGCTGGGCACCTCGTGCGGCGGCAGGTAGCGGGCGGCCTTGATGATCGCGCGTCCCTCGGGGTTCAGGGCGCGGTACTCGGTGGGCTCGACGGGCGCCCCGGTGACGAGGTCGCGCCCGTAGTCCTCGCAGACGTCGGGGTGGGCGAAGAACCGCCCGTCCGCGTACAGGCGCTCGGTGCCGTCGGGGTGCTCGTCGTCGACCGGCCACGGGATGCCGCTGCCACCGCGGAGCTTCGCGTACGTCAGACCCGTGTAGTCGCACGGCCGTCCGCGGGTGCACTCCTTCCACGCCTCGAAGGCCGACTCCGGGTCGTCCCACGGCACCAGCGGCCCGCCGTGCTTGTCGCGCAGGTCCATGCGCCGCGCGAAGTCGACGAGGATGTCGAGGTCCGCGCGCGCCTCGCCCGGCGGGTCGACCGCCTTCTCGGACAGGTGCACGGTGCGGTCCGCGTTCGTGAAGGTGCCGGTCTTCTCGCCCCACGTGGCGGCGGGCAGGACGACGTCCGCGAGCTGGGCGGTCTCGGTGAGGAAGAGGTCCTGCACCACGAGGAACAGCCGCTCCTGGGACAGCACCGACCGCACGCGCCGCAGCTCGGGCAGCGACACCGCCGGGTTGGTGCCCGTGACCCACAGCATGCGGATCGAGCCCTCCTCGACGTACCGCAGCATCTGCATGACGTGCGTCGGGGGCGAGTAGTGCGGGATCGCCATCGGGTCGACGTTCCACACCCGCGCGAGGTCCGCGACGTGCGCGTCGTTCGACCAGTTGCGGAACGCCGGCAGGTCGCCGTCCGCGCCGCACTCGCGCGTGTTCTGGGCGCTGGGCTGGCCGTTCATCTGCAGGATCCCGCAGCCCGGCCGGCCGAGCATGCCCCGGACGAGGTGCAGGTTGTTGACCTGGACGGCCGCGGCCGTCGCCTGGTGCGCCTGGTAGAAGCCCTGCAGCACCGTGGACGTCAGCCGCTGCGCGGTGCCGAGGACGCGGGCCGCCTCCCGCAGCTGGTCCTCCGGGACGTCGCAGATGCGCGCGACGACGTCCGGCGGGTACTCGCGCACGGCCTTCTCGAGCTCGGCGAAGCCGACGGTGTGCGCGTCGACGTAGTCGCGGTCGACCCAGCCGTTCGCGAGGATCTCGTGCAGCAGGCCGTTCATCAGGGCGACGTTGGTGCCGAGGCGCGGCGCGAGGTGGACGGTCGCGGCCCTCGCCACCGGCGTCAGGCGCGGGTCGACGCAGACGACCGCGGGCGGGTCGTCGCCGGCGAGCCGGTCGAGGACCCGCATCCACGTCACCGACTGCGTCTCGGCCATGTTGTTGCCGAACAGCGCGATGACGTCGGCGTGGTCGATGTCCGCGAACGACCCCGGCTGGCCGTCGCACGCGAACGACTCCTTGAGGGCGGCGGCGGCCGTCGCGGTGCACAGGCGCGTGTTGCCGTCGACGTGGTTGGTGCCGATGCCGCCGTGGGCGACGAGCCCGAGCGTGTAGTACTCCTCGGCGAAGAGCTGACCGGTCGTGTAGAAGCCGACCGCGCTCGCGCCCTGCTCGTCGAGCAGCTCCTTGGTACGCGTGACGACGCGGTCCATCGCGGTGTCCCAGTCCGTCTCGACGAGCTCGCCGTCGACCCGGACCAGCGGGCGCGTCAGCCGGTCGCGCGAGCCGTTCGCCTGCCAGCCGAAGAGGTCCTTCACGTCGACGCGCCCGCGGTTCACGCGGTCCACCTCGCGCCCCCGGACGCCGACGACCCGGCCGTCCTTGACCGCGATGTCGATCGCGTCGCCGTTGGAGTGCAGGATCGACGCGGTCTGCACCCAGCGGTCGACGTCGTCCGGCTCGACACCGTCGGCGAGGTGCATGTCGACGCGCCGCGGCCACGGCGTGCCCGCCGCGTACGGGGTGCGCGTCCCCCATGGCTGGGCGATGCGGTCGACGTGGGGCACCGGCGTCCTCCTGGCTCCGTGCCGGGACCTCCGCGCCGGCGCACCGCCCGGCCGATGCGCCGGACCCACGCTGCACCCGGGCCGGTGCCGCCGCCAGCCGCGGCCGGGAACCCGCGCCGGGCGGAGCCGACTCAGCCGGCCGACCGCCGCAGCACGAACACGAACGGGTGCGGCTGCCCGCGCAGGTCCATCGCGCCGAGCACGGTGTCGTCGTCGACGCGGCGGAACGCGTCCACGATCGGCTGCCGGTCGTAGACCATCGCGGCCGACGCGACGCCGCGGTAGACGACCGTGCGCAGGCGGGCGTGCGGGCGGCTCGTGGTGAGCAGCGGCCGGACGAGCGCGAACGCCCGGGCCGCGACCGCCCGCGGCACGACGGGCGCGAGCCGCAGGCCCATGCCCATGGGCAGCGGGGTGGGCGTGATCGCCACGAGCCGGCCGCCGCCGGCGCGGAAGACGAGCGGGTGCACCACCTCCGGCGTCACCATGCGCTTGCCGTGCCAGCCGAGCGCCTCGAGCAGGCCGTCGAAGGGGTGGCCGGTGGGGAGGCCGCGGCCCGTCCACCTGCCGAGCAGGTCGTCGACGTCGAGCGGCGGGAGGGCGTCGAAGAGGGCGAGCGCGGCATCGGGCGTGGTGCCGGGCTCGAGCGCGCGGAGGCGGTCGGCGGCGTCGGTGCTCGTCATGCGGGCTCCTGCGGTGGATGGCGTCGTCGTGGACGCTATGCCGACGCGTGCGCGTCCGCCATCACCCCGGGACCGCTCAGGAGCCGCCGGCGTGATCGGCGGGACGACGACCGCTCAGCCGTCCGTGCGGTCCAGGTGCTCCAGGAGCGAGTCGGCAGCCTCGGCGACGTCGTCGTGGTCGTTCTGCGACGCACGCTGCTTCGCGTGGATGAGCGCGGCGCGGTTGACCCGCTCGAAGTCGCCGTACGGGAAGCGGTACCGCCCCTTGGTCTCCTCGGACGCCTCCGTGTCGATCGCGAGGTGCCACTCCCCGTAGCCGTCGTAGCCGCGCGCGTCGATGACGTCGTTCTCCGCGGAGGTGCTGGGCGCGGCGTCCGACCACTCGGTCGTCGTGTCGTACCGGCCGTCGTCGATGAGCCGGCGGGCCGCCTTCACCGCCGCGTCGTTGACCTCGTACGTCGCCACGGTCCCGACGCTACCCAGCAGCCCTCGAGGACGCCCCTCGGCACGCGCCGACGGGCGGCCGTGACGCGGCGACCGGACGTCGCGCCACCCGCACCGGCCACCGGTCCGTACTGTGTGCGCGGAGCGGTGGGTGCGGTGCCCGCCGCCGCGGGCGAGGGGGCCGGCATGGACGGACGACGTCTCGGCTGGCGCGCGGCCTACGAGCTGCTCGCGCTGCGCGTGCGCCGCCCCGAGTGGGCGTTCATGAACTACGGCTACGCGTCCGACGACGCCCCACCGCTCGCCCTGTCGCCCGACGAGGAGCCGGACCGGTACTCGATCCACCTGTACGAGCGGACGCTGGCCGGCGCGGACCTGAGCGGGCGCGACGTGCTCGAGGTCGGCTCGGGGCGTGGCGGCGGCAGCGCCTACGTCGCCCGGCACCACGGCCCGCGGTCGGTGGTCGGGCTCGACTTCTCGGCGGCGGCCGTGGACCTGAGCCGGCGGCACCGCAGGGAACCCGGGCTGTCGTTCGTGCGCGGCGACGCGCAGGCGATGCCGTTCCCCGACGCGTCGTTCGACGTGGTGCTCAACGTCGAGTCGTCGCACTGCTACCCGTCGTTCGCGGCGTTCGCCGGCGAGGTCACGCGGGTCCTGCGCCCCGGCGGCACCTTCCGGTTCGCCGACTTCCGGCCCGCCGACGCGGTGCCGGCGCTGCTCGCCGACCTGCGCGCGTCGGGCCTGGTGCTCGAGCAGCACGACGACGTGACGCCGCAGGTGGTCGCGGCCCTGCGCCGCGACGACGACCGCAAGCGCGCCCTCATCGGCGCGTGGCTGCCCCGGTTCACGCACCCGCTCATGCGCCGGTTCGCGGCCGTCGAGGGCTCGCGCGGGTTCGCGGCGTTCGCGTCGGGCCGCACGACGTACCTGGTGGCGCGGCTGCGAAAGCCGGTGCACGCGTGAGGGCGCGGTCGGCGCCCCCGACGACGGGCAGACACCTCGGGGTCGTCGCCGCCACCGTCGCGCTCCTGGCCGCGTGCTCCGCACCGGCCGACGTCCCCGAGCGCGACCCCGACGTCACGGGCACGGTCGCCCTCGGCGCCGACGGCGGACCCGTCCTCGTCGACGCCTCCGACCGGTCCTACGAGGGGATCCGGCTGCTGCAGGACGACCCCGCCGTGCTCCGCGGCGACGAGGCGGTCGACGCCGCCGACCTCACGGACGGCGACCGGGTCGAGGTGTGGCTCGCCGGCGGGTGCGCGGAGTCGTGGCCGCCGCAGTGCGACGTCGTCGCCGTCCGCGCGCCCTGACCGGGCGCGCGGACGGGCGACGCGACGGACGTCGGGCGCGTCCGGTGGACCCGCCGCGGCGGGTGACCCGACCCAGCAGCTCCTTGGCCTTGCGCTGGTTCTCCGGCTTCGCCATCTCGCGGCGGGCGATGTTCGCCGCCTTCACCGCGATGCCGCTCTTGATCGCCTTGCCCAGGAATCCCATGTCTTCCTCCTCGTCTCGGCGTTGCGACGACGGTAGGGCCGGACGGGCGTCGACGCTCGGCGACGGGGCGGACCGCACCCGCTGATGCCCGTCCGTCACGCGGCCCGGCCGAGCTCCGCCTCCGGGCGCCAGTCGGCCGGCACCTCGCCCGTGACGGCCGCCGTCGCGAGCGCGTCGCCCAGCACCGGCGCCTGCTTGAACAGGTTGTGCCCGGCCACCGCCGTGACGCCGTCGTGCTGCCAGATGCCGACGCCGTCCTCGCCCCACGGCAGCGCCGTCACCCAGCAGTGGACGTGCTCCACCGGCTCCGGCCGCAGGCCGGGCAGCGCGCGCCGCACGTAGGCGGCCGTGCGCTCCGCGAGGTCCGCGAGCGCGGCCGGCCGCTCCACCGCACCGTCGGGACGCGCGGGCGTGTGCCCGCTGAGGCCGACCGCGTACCGCTCCGACCCCGGGTACGGCGACGCGTAGACGCCCGTCTCCCCGAACGTCCCGCTGCCGTCCTGGAACGTCGGCAGCGGCCCGCCGCACTCGTCCGACCGCTCGAACGTGAGCCGCACGTGCGCGCCGAGCTCCACGGGCAGGTCCATCCCGAGCGCCCTGGCGAGCCCGGCCGTGCCCCGCCCCGCGCACAGCACCACGTGGTCGACGACGTGCGCGTCCGTGCCGGTGCGGATCTCCACGCCACCGCCGTCGCGGCGCCGCACCGCGAGGACGTGGTCGGTGACGAGGTCGCCGGCGAGCCGCTCGCTCAGCGCGCCGATCGCGGCCCGCGTGCGGATCGCCCCGCCGTGCACGTCGAGCATCGCCGGCCCGTCGTACCGCGCCAGCAGCGGCAGCCGCGCGCGCAGCTCGTCAGCGGTCAGCCCGCGCGCGGGGGCGTCGGGGACCTGCGCCAGCGTCGCGAGCTTGGCCGGCACGCCGTCGCCGATCGCGACGGCCCCGTCCGGCGCCACCAGCTCGACGCCGAGCTCGTCCTCCCACTCGCGCCACAGCGCGCGGCTGCGCACCACCTGCGCGACGAGCCGCGGGTCGTCGTGCGCGTGCCGGAAGATCCGCCCCTGCCCCGCCGACTGCCCGCCGCCGGGTGCGCCGGACTCCAGGACGAGCACCTCGACGCCGCGCCGCCGCAGCGCGAACGCCGTGGACAGCCCGATGATCCCGGCACCGACGACCGCGACACGCACCATCGCGCCAGCCCATCACGGCCGGCGGCGCACCGCACGGCCGTGGGGCCTCAGACCACGCCCTCCTCCACCAGCGCGTCGGTGAGCAGCCCGACCAGGGCGTCGAGCTGCACGTCCGTCGACGACGACACGTCGTCCTCGTCCGCGCCGTCCAGCGCCCGGGCCGCCAGCCCCGACTTGCTGTCGATGAGCTCGGCGATGCGCGAGTCGATGGTCTGCGCCGCGATGACGCGCCACGCGGTGACCGGCTCGGACTGCCCGATGCGGTGGATGCGGTCGATGGCCTGCGTCTGCTCGGCGTACGTCCACGACAGCTCGGCGAGCACCAGGTTCGACGCGACCTGCAGGTTGATGCCGACGCCCGCCGCGGTCAGCGAGCAGACGACGACCTGCACCTCGGGGTCCTCGACGAACGCGGTGACGTTCCGCTCGCGGACCTTCGGCGTCTGGTCGCCGCGGATGGACGCGTACCGGATGCCGCGGTCCGCGAACGTCTGCTCGGCCTGGTCCATGACGTCGACGTGCTTGGCGAAGAACACGACCTTGCCGACGTTGCGCGCCAGCTGGGCGGCGTAGTCCGCGGCGAGCCCGGCCTTCGCCTGGCCGATGCGGCGCACCATCGTGAAGACGTTCTCGCCGCCGGCCCTGTCGCTGGAGTCCTTGAGCTCCGCGGCCGCGACCCGGCGCGCCAGCTCGAGGTCGATGCCGTCGTCCACGCCCGCCCCGGCGCGCGCCTCCACGGCGGCGCGGTAGCGGCCGACGAGCCGCCTCGCGAGCGTCTCCTCCGCGGCGCGGATCGAGCGCCCGACGGCCCCGTCGAGCTCGACCGGCAGGTCGGCGACGCGGCGCGCGGGGATGTCGGCGACCACGTCGGCCTTGCGCCGGCGGACGATGCCCATGTCGATGACCGCGGTGCGCGCGGCCGCGGCGAACTCGCGGTCGGCCGGGGTCAGCCCGGTCTCCTCGAGCGCCATCAGCAGCGCGCCGAGCGGCTTCTCGTCGTCGATCCAGCCCAGGTACTGCCAGATCGCCCGGAAGTCCTCGATGTCGTTGATGAGCGGCGTGCCCGTCAGCGCCATCAGCAGGGGGCGGGCCGTGCGGGCGCGGATGCGCTCGGCGATCGCCAGCACGTGCTGCGAGCGCTGCGACGTCTTGTTCTTGATGAAGTGCGCCTCGTCGACGACCATCCCGCGGAACCCGTGGTCGCCGAGCCAGCCGGCGTGCCGGTCGAGGATGTCGTAGTTGACGATGACGACGTCGGCGAACGCGTCGACCTGGTCGCCGTCGCCGTGCACCACCGTGGCGCGCCGAAAGGGCGTCCACAGCCCGACCTCGTGCGCCCAGTTCGTCTTGACGACGTTCGGCGCGACGACGAGCAGCGGGTAGGCGTCGGCGGCCTGCGCGGCCAGCAGCGCCTGCGCGGTCTTGCCGAGCCCCGGCTCGTCGGCGAGCAGGAACGTGCGGTGCCCGCGCGCGGCGGCCGCGACGACCTGCGCCTGGTGCCGCATGAGCTCTCGGCCCGCCGGCACGGGCACCGTGCGCGGGTCGGGCAGCGGCATGCACGCGGGCGCACCGGCACCCGCGACCTCGAAGGACCGGAACAGCGGCTCGAGCAGCTCCCACCCGGCGAGCCGGCGGGGGCGCGCGACGCGCTGGGCGGCGGCCTCGAAGTCGGGCGCGAGGAACGGGTTCGCCATCCGGTGCGAGATCACCGACCGGGGCACGACCTGCTTCTCGACGCCCGGTGCGGGCTCGGCCGGCGGGGGCGGCGCCTCCTCCTCGACGGGCTCGAGCCCGCCGGCGCGCATCACCGTCGCCTTGTAGGCGCGGGCGGCGTCGGACACGCGGGCGTCCTCGGCGAGCAGCGCCAGCAGCGACGTGTCGCGCGCAGCGATCCGCGCGAGCTGCGTCGCGACCCCGTCGAGCTCCTTGAGCTGCTTGGTGCGCGCGGCGGCGCTGAGCGTCGTGTCCGCCATGACGCGGGCCCGCTCCTCGCGCACGAGCAGCGCGACGACCTGGAACTTCGTGCGCAGCGCCGGGCGCGTCGGGGGACGCCGCACGATGCCGTCGACCTCGCGCGCGATGCCGGCGAGGACCGGGACGAGCCCCTCCTCGACGGGCCGCTTCGCACGGCTGCGCTGCGCACCGGTGCCGGTGCGTGCGCCGGAGCCGCTCCGCGCGGGCGAGTCGCTCCGCGCGCGGCCGGGCCGGCGTTGGCCGGGACGTGCCACATCTCCTCCTTCGTGCCACCGCCGCCGACGACGCAGACGTGCGTCGGCCGGGAGCGGGTCGGTCGTGCCGCACGACCTGCCGCGAGCGACCCCGGGGACCGGGTGCTGCGGCCGGACGGCCGGCGGCCGGGGACCTCGCCGGCGCGCACCGGCCGCGGGGCCGTGCGCAGGCCCGGCAGGACGCGCCGGGCAGCCGGTGGGGACCACAGGAGCGGGTCACGCCGAGCGCCGTCCTGGCGCTCGCGGTCGCCGCAGCACCTCGAGAGTACCGACCGGATCGCGAGATGGCGGCACGGGGGCCGCGACGCGCGGGGGGACGGAGCCGACCCGGCGTCCTGCCTGCGCCGCTGCGGCGGGCGACCGCGAGTAGCGGGCCCTGTCGGCGGCGACGGCGTCGTCGAGGAACCGGAGCGTCGGCTCGAACGGGTGAAGTCGCGATCGGCCGGACGAACGACCCGTGCGCCGAGGCGCCGGTCGCTAGCGTTCTCCCGCTCGCCCGGGACCGTCCCGGGCCCCGCGCCAGGAGCCCTCATGTCCGAGCCCACCGCCGACGCCCTCGCACCCACCCCTGCTGCACCGGTCCGCGAGAACCTCAGCCGCGGCACGCTCGCCGCGCTCATCACCGTCCCGGTCGGCGTCGCCGCCTGGGTCATCCTCTGGGGCCTCGGCTTCATCGCGTCGCTCGTCGGCGCGCTCGTCGCGTTCCTCGCGCTGCGTCTCTACGTGTGGGGAGCCGGCCGCATCAGCCGGCCCGGCGCGGTGGTCGTGCTGGCGACGACCGTGGTCACCCTCGGGCTCGCGTTCTTCGCCGGGATCGTCTACGACGCCGTCCTCGCCTTCAGCGACGGCAGCGGCTTCGGCGCGTGGGCGACCCTGACGCACCCCGACTTCTGGCCCGCGTTCTCCGAGGTCCTGCCCGTGGCCCTGCCCGACTACCTGCCCGACTTCGCGTGGGCGCTCGGGTTCGGCGCGCTCGGGTCCTTCGCCGTCCTGCGGTCGGCGTTCGCCACCGCGAGCTCGGAGGATGCCGCGGCACGGGCCGCTGCAGAGCCGACCGCCGGCCAGGTGCCGCCCCTCCCGCAGGCGCCGGCCGCCGGCCAGGCGCCGAGCGCACCGCAGGCCTCGCCCGGGCAGGTCTGAGGTCCGCCGCAGCCGGGGCCGGGGAGATCGATCGGATCTCCCCGGCCCCTGCGTCGTCTCGGCCCGGCGCTACCGGCGCTGCACGTCGGTGTGTCGCCCGTGGCGCTCAGCGGCCGCCGGTGAGCGACCGGTGCCGCTGCTGCACGCCGGCCGTGCCGTACGGGTAGTCGTCCACCCGCGGCGCGCTGGCCTCGGTGAGCCGCGCGACCGCCTCGGGCGCGAGCTGCAGGTCCGCCGCCCCGAGGTTGTCGTCGAGCTGCTGGACCGTGCGCGCGCCGAGGATCACCGAGGTGACAGCCGGCTGCGCGGCCAGCCACGCGAGCGCGACCTGCGACATCGAGGCGTCGTGCGCCTCGGCGACCTCGCGCAGCACGTCGAGCACCTGCCACGTCCGCTCGTCCTCGTTGCGGGCCGCCCACGCCTCCATCCCCCGCTGCGGGTTCTCGCCGAGGCGCGTCGCGCCGGTGGGGTCGACGTCGCGCTCGTACTTGCCGGTGAGCCAGCCGCCGGCCAGCGGGGACCACGGCAGCAGGCCGAGGCCGGCGTCGAGCGCGGCGGGCACGACCTCGTGCTCGATGTCGCGGACGAGCAGGTTGTACTGCGGCTGCAGCGTCACGGGCGCCGCCCAGTGGTGAGCGCGCGCGACGTGGACGGCCTTGGTCAGCTGCCAGCCCAGGTAGTTGGAGAAGCCGTAGTAGCCGATCTTGCCGGCGGTGACGGCGTCGTCGAGGAAGCGCAGGGTCTCCTCGACCGGCGTGTGGGCGTCCCAGGCGTGCACCTGGTAGAGGTCGATGTGCTCCACGCCGAGCCGGCGCAGCGACGCGTCGAGGGCGTCGCGCAGGTGCCGGCGCGAGAGGCCGAGGTCGTTCGGCCCCTCCCCCATGGGGAACCGCCCCTTGGTCGCGAGGACGACCTGACGCGCCTCCGTCGGGTGCTGCGCCAGCCACCGCCCGATGATCTCCTCCGACGTCCCGGCGCTGTAGACGTCGGCGGTGTCGACGAACGTGCCGCCCGCCTCGAGGAACCGCGTGAGGATCGCGCCGGACGTCTCCTCGTCGGCCTCCGCGCCGAACGTCATCGTGCCGAGCGTCTGCGTGGAGACGACGGTGCCGCTGCAGCCGAGGGTGCGGTACTGCATGGGGTCCTCCTGGGTGGGCGGGGTGCCGACCTGACCACTCCACCACCGTGAGGAGCGGGCGGCCAGCGAGGGACGCCCTTCTGCTCACCGCCCCGGGCGGCGGTCCGCAGAGTGACCGCGTGTCGGTCTACCGCCGCCCGGTGGGCATACGTCGGGTGCCTACCGTGGGGCGAACAGATCCTCGATGGCGCAATCGAACAACTGCGCCAGCCGGAATGCGAGCTCGAGGCGTGGCTCGTAACGCCCTCGCTCGATGCTGTTGATGGTCTGGCGCGAGACCTCGGCCAGGCGTGCCAGGTCCTCCTGCGACCAGCTCCGCTCTGCCCGACGCTGAGCGAGCGTGTTCTTCATCGTCGCCCTCCGTCACGAGGTCCGGCGCCGCAGGACGGCGTAGATGATCCCGTACCCCGCCAGCGTCACGACGGCAGCGCCGTAGCACCAGGCGGCCAGCTCCCACTCGCTGCGGATCGCAGCCAGCGCACCGAGCGCGACGATCACCAGTACCGCCACCAGGAAGGCGGCTGCGCCGGCCCTGAGGGCGATCTCTTGCTCGACACCGTCGGGAGCATCCGATCTCACCACTCCGCGCCGACGCTGCGCGACGAGCCGGGTACCAACACCTGCGGCAACGACCACGATCCCGTAGAGCGCCGCCGTGAGCGCTCCACCGATCACCTGGAGGCCGCTGAGTACCGCCACCAGCCCGATGGCAACCGTCAGAGCGACGAACCACCCTGCCCACACCCGCATGCCGACCGCCTCCCAACGTCAAGGTTCCTTGACACCAAGGGTAGACCGGAGTCGAGCCTGGTGTCAAGGAACCTTGACCAAGCGCCTCGTCAGACGCAGCGACCAGTACGGCTCGTCGGGTAGATGCGCAGGTGCTTGCCACCCCTGCAGATGCCGTTCGCCACCAGGAAGGTGGTGGCGACTGCGATCACGACGCCCGCGACGACGCAGGCCACCGTGCCCACGCCCGGGATGAAGCAGATCGCGGCCGCGAGTGCAGCCGTGGCGCCCGCGGCGATCGCCTGCTGCTCCGTCGTGTTGAACGACACGTAGAGGCCGCGCGTGTCCCAGCCTCCGCCGATCTGAGGCGTCGCCGCGTTCGTGCCTGCGGCGAGGCGGTTCTTGTCGGTGAACGTGAAATCGATGCCCTCGAGGTTGAAGGTCGTGGAAACCGTGCCGCCACTGCGCGTGACGGTCCGCGGCAGGTCGCTGCTCGAGAGCTCCGCGAAGGCCGCGTCGATGTCCGCCTCCGTGATCTGAGCCACATCCTGGGCGGCGACCACGGTGGGCTTGATGGCCCGATCCTGGACCAATTGGTCCGAGATCGGCTGTGCCCCTGCGCCACTTGCCATCGCAACGACGATCGCCACGGTCGCCCCGAGCACTCCGAGAACTCGATTCATTGCGCTTCCCCCTTTAGCACGGCGGCGTGTCCGCGAGGAGCCGCGGTTATCGACCGCTCGCGAGCATGCTGCCAGAAGGAGCACCCGGCTGGGAACCCCGGATCCAGACGATTCTTTTGTCGTTCCGAACTGGCCGGCCGTCCAATTTCACGGTTGCCGCCCGTGGCGAGACGGCTATTGATCCGGGCCGTTCGATGCGGTATTAAGCCGATCGAGGTTGCCTGCACAACTACATGACGGAGAGTCTCAGGCGGCGCGTGCGACGCGAGCGAGCAGGAAGACCCGACACGTCGCCGTCACGGGTAGCCCGTCGGCGGCGAGCTCCCTCCCGGCGGCTGGAGCCTTCTCCCAGCAAGCGCACCTGCGACGAGTACGCCGGCACCCGGCGCAGCGCATCGTTCTCCTGCTCCCACCGCCGGCTGCGCCGGCTCGCCTCGCAGAGTTCGGACCTCGGCGCGGGTGACACCCGCACGATCTGCGTCCTTGGTGTCGACGTCATGCGGCCCTGTCTCGCAGGCGCGCCTCGGCGATCGCGACGTTCGACGCGCACTGCTTGATCGGGGCATTCACACGGCCGGTTTCGGCCACGACCGCATCGCGGAGCCTTTTCCGGTCGGCCGAGACACGGTGCGCACTCTTCCAGCAGCGCTTCTCGGCACCACAGGCGGTCGGCGCCCGCTCGTGCAACAGCACCACGATGTTCCGCAGGCGAGGGGGTGCGATTTCGCCACGAAGGCAGATCGGCGGCCTCAACCCGCGCCAGAGGCGAGTAGCTCGTCACGGCTGGGGCGTGAACTCATTCCCCAAGAATCAGGTGCCGAGGTCGTCACGTCCGTACTCGACGTACAGCCGGGCATCGTTTTCCGGGCGATCTCCTCCGGCGCGAGGCGGAGGTCAGCCGCGCCGAAGTCGTCGTCAAGCTGCTCGACGCGGGGCACCGGAGGCGAGCGGGCCGACGCTCAGCGGCCGCCCGCCGCCGCGGCCCGCAGGCGCGCCAGGCCCTCGTCGATCGTCACCACGGGGTGCCACCGCAGGTCGGCGCGCGTGCGCCGCTGGTCGAACCAGTGGGCCGTCGAGAGCTGCTCGGCGAGGAAGCGCGTCATCGGCGGCTCGTCCTGCCCCGGACGCACCCGCCACACCGCCTCCACCGCGCCGCCCGCGGCGCGCGCCAGCCCGGCGGGGACGCTCCAGCGCGGGGCCGGCGCGCCCGCGGCGACGCAGATCCCCGCGAGCATCTCGGCCACCGGGCGCGGCTCGCCGTTCGTCACGACGTACGCGTTGCCGTGCACGGCGTCGTCGTCGGCCCGCTCGAGCGCCGCGGCGATCGCGGCGGCCGCGTTGTCGACGTAGGTGGTGTCGATGAGCGCGCGGCCGCCGTCGAGCAGCGGCAGGCGGCCCGCCCGGGCCCGCGCGACGATGCGGGCGACCAGCTGGGTGTCGCCCGGGCCCCAGACCAGGTGCGGGCGTACGGCGACGACGCGCATGCGGTCCCCGTCCGCCGCGAGGGCCGCGAGCTCCGCCCGCGCCTTCGTCCGCGCGTAGTCGCCGCGGGCGTGCTCGGGGTCCGCCGGCCGGGCGTCGTCGCCGACGATCGATCGGCCGCTGTGCGCGACGGACGGCGAGGACACCTGCACGAACCGCGTCGCGCCCGCGCGCGCGCCGGCACCCAGGAGCCGCTCGGTGCCGTGCACGTTGACCCGCTCGAAGTCGGCCGGGTCGCCCGCGAGGGAGACCTTCGCGGCCAGGTGGACGACGCCGTCGACCCCGGCGACCGCCCGGGCGACGTCGTCCGCCGACGTCACCGAGCCGCGCACGTCCTCGACGCCCGGCACGCCGCTCGGGCGGCGCTGGAACGTGCGCACCTCGTGGCCCGCGTCGCGCACGCGCGCGGCGACCGCGCGGCCGAGGAGCCCGCTCGCGCCCGTGACCAGGACCCTCACGGGCGGCGCACCCGTCCGCCGGACAGCACGCCCTCGGCCCAGCGGGCGAGCCGGGTGCGGTCGATCTTGGAGTTGTGCCGCACGTCCGTCGGCAGGTCGGGCACGGCGAGGACCGCGGCGAGCGGCGCGTCCGCCGCGGCGCGGACGGCCTCGGTCAGCTCTGCGGGCGCCAGGCCGGGACGACGGGTCCGCGGCCGGGTCTCGACGACGGCGACGAGCAGCTGCGTCCCCCTGGGCCCGATCCCCACGACGCCCGCGCGGTCCACGGCCGGGACCTGCTCGACGCGCTGCTCGAGACCCACGGGCGTGACCACGCCGTCGGCCGTGGTGACGACGTGCGCGAGGCGCCCCTCGACCCACAGCCGGCCCTCGGCGTCGAGGTGGCCGACGTCGCCCGTGCGGTGCCAGCGGGGGCCGGGGACGTCGCGAGCCGCCGCGCGGTCGGTGAGGTGCAGGCGGAAGTAGCCGTTCTTGAGGTGCGGGGCGCTGACGAGGATCTCGCCCGTCCGGCCCGGCTCGGTGGTGGGTTCGCCGGTGGCGGCGCCGTCGTCGTCGAGCGGGCTGATGCGGACCTGCGTGGTCGCGGTGGGGCGGCCGACGCAGACCCCGCCCGGGTCGCCGTCGGCGCGGGCGGCGGTCGCCTCGCGGATGCCCGCGAGGGTGGCGTCCGTCATGAGCAGCCCCTCGGTCATGCCGTAGGGCGTGTGCGGCTCCGCGTTCGGCATGAGGCGGCCCGCGGCGGCGAGCAGGTGCTCGGGCACCGGGGCGCCCGCCGAGAGGAAGGTCCGGACGTGCGCGAGGGCGGCGTGGTCGTCGGGGGTCAGGTCGTCGGCCGTCGCGACGACGTTCGCCAGCGCCGCCGGGGACAGGAAGAGGACCGTTGCGTCGACCGCCGCGGCCGCGGCCGCCACGGCCGGGGCGGTGAGGGTGCGCGGGGAGGTGACGTCCATGTCCGGCGTGACCGAGCGCGCGCCGAGCGCCGGTGCGAGCAGCGCGAAGGGCGCGAAGCCCGCGACGAGGCCGGTGCCGACGCCGAGGTCGTACTGCGCGCGCAGCGCACCGGCCACGGCGGCGAGCTGCCGGTGGGTGTAGACGACGCCCTTCGCCGGGCCGGTGGAGCCGG
Source organism: Cellulomonas pasadenensis (assembly GCF_047229365.1). Classification (NCBI taxonomy): domain Bacteria; kingdom Bacillati; phylum Actinomycetota; class Actinomycetes; order Micrococcales; family Cellulomonadaceae; genus Cellulomonas; species Cellulomonas pasadenensis. The sequence goes on from NZ_JBFTEP010000010.1 coordinate 40,506, forward strand.
AGGTGAACAGCACCGCGGCGGTCGCGTCGGGGCTCGGCTCGTCGGGGAGGTCGACCCCGTGTCCGGCGTCCACGAGGTCGACGAGGGCGTGGTCGACGCCGAGCGCCCGGGCGACGGCGGGCGGCAGCGGCGTGGTGGAGATGCGGCGGCCGGGCCAGCCGAGGGCGCGGGCGGCGGACAGGCCGGCCAGGGCGCCGATGACGTGGTCGGGGCGGGCACCGCGGACGGCCCGGGTCAGGCCCCGCACGCCCAGGCCGGCGTCGGCGACCACGACGACGGCACCGATGCGCAGGCACGCGTACAGGACGGCGGTCAGGTCGGCGCCGGGCGGGACGAGCAGGGAGACGCGGTCCCCGGGCCGTACGCCGACGGCGGTCAGGCCGGCGGCCAGCTCGCGCACGCGCCGGGCGAGCAGCGACCAGGTGACGACGCGCGGTCCCGAGCCGCCGGGCGGGGCCATCTCGACCAGGGCCGTCTGCGTGCTGTCCCGCTGGTCGTCGAGGTGGTGCCACAGGGGCTCGTAGGGCGGCGCGGTGCTGCCGGCCTCCCCGGCCTCGGGTGCGTCGTCAGGTCGCGGAGCGTCGGCTGGTGGCGCGTCGGCCGCCGGGATGCCCGAGCCGGTCGTGGCGCCGGCGAGCCAGTCGAGCGCTGCGGTCGCGTAGTCCACGTCCTCGGCGACGAGGTGCCCGGCGCCCTCGAACCGGTGCACGTCGGCGTGCGGCAGCCGGTCGACGAGGTCGTCGAGGTACTGGTCGCCGAAGATCGGGTCGCTGGGGCCCCACAGCAGCAGCGCCGGGACGTCCAGCCCGCGCACCCCCGCGGCGAGGCGGTCGAGCTCGGCGGCGCTGGGGTGCGCGGCCGTCACGGGGATGTCCGCGACGAAGCCGCCGATGCCCCCGCGCCGCTCGGCCCCGCGGTACGGCGCCCGATAGCCGTCGCGGACCGGTCCGGGCAGGCGCGGGCGGGCGAGCGCGAGGGTCGTCTCGAGGAAGGCCGGCGTGGCGACGGTGGCCCGGCCCAGGACCGCCGGGCGCAGCGCGAGCCGCAGCGGGCCCGGCACCCGCAGGTGCGTCGGCTGGTGCACGGCGGTGTTGAGCAGGACGACGCCCGCGAGCAGGTCCGGGTGGTCGACGGCCCAGCCGAGGCTGATGACGCCGCCCCAGTCGTGCCCGACCGTGACGACGGGGCCGTCGAGGCCGAGCGCGGTCGTGAGGTCGTCCAGGTCCGCGACCCGCTGCGGCAGCCCGCGCGGCGTCCCGGTGCGCTCGGAGAAGCCCATCTCGAGCTGGTCGACGGCCACGACCCGCCACGCCTGCCCCCCGGCCGCGGCCCGGTCGGTCGCCCGCGTGACGAGGCGGCGCCACAGGTAGGACCACGTCGGGTTGCCGTGCACGCACAGCAGGGTGCCGACCGGCTCGACGCCCAGCCGGGCGAGGTGCTCGGCGTTGTCGAGCAGGTGCCACGTGCGGCGCTCGGCGCCCGCCGCGACGAGGCGCGAGAAGGACGGGTCGAGGCCGTCGAGACCCCGCGGCGGCAGCGAGGCGGGTGCGGTCGCCCCGGCTGCGGCCGGCAGCGCGCCCATCACCAGGCGATCTCCGTCATCGCCGTGTTGATGCCGGAGCCCACGCCCATGAGCAGCACGCGGTCACCGGGTGAGAGGTGCCGCGCCTCCTCCGCGAGCGTCATGGGGATCGAGGCGGGGCCGACGTTGCCGTACCGGGGGTAGGTGAGCGGCACGCGGCTGCGGTCGAGACCCGCCGCCTTCACGATCGCGTTCGTGTGCACGTCGGAGACCTGGTGGAGGACGTAGCGGTCCATGTCCGACCAGCTCCAGTCCGCCTTCGCCTCCTTCCACGCCGACATGACGAGGTCGAGGCCGCCCTTGAGCAGCGCCTTGGCGTCGGTGAACATCCCGTTCACGCTGCCCACGCACAGCTCGTTGAACTGCGTCGCCGCGCGCGTCACCCCGCCGAGGATCCGGTGGCCCTCGGGGTGGGCGTCGGCCGGCCCGATCACCGCAGCCACGGCACCCGAACCGAGCGTCAGGCTCGGGAACTCGCGCATGAAGTCCCGGCGCGTCACGCCCGGCCGGTTGAGCCGGTCGATCGTGATGCCCTGGATCTCGTCGGCGTCCTCACCGTCGACGACGACGGCGTACCGGATCTGCCCCGCCTCGATGAGCTGCGCCGCAAGCGTCATGCCGTTGACGAAGCCGAGGCACGCGTTGGCGAGGTCGAAGTTGACGGCCGACGGCGGCATGCCCATGCCGTGGTGCAGACGCACCGCCACCGAGGGCTCGAGGTGCTTGCGGGTGACCGACGTGTTGATGACCATGCCGACGTCGCTGGGGTTGATGCCCGCTTCGGCGAGCGCCTTCTCCCCCGCCGCCACCGCGGCCGCGTCGAAGCTCTGCCCCTCGGCCCAGTTGCGGCGCTCGTGCACACCGGCGACCCGCTGCAGCAGGCCGGTGGGAAGCCGCAGGCGGTCCAGCACGGGCGCGAGCCGACGGTCGATGTCGGCCGACGTCGTCACACGCTCCGCCACCGTCGTCGCCAAGGACAGCAGTGCCGCGTTGCGGTGGACCGACGTCGCGTTGCCCTTCACACCCACCCCTCTCCTGGCGCACGCATGGCTGCGCCTCGCCCGCACGATCGTGCCCCGAACTGGACGGCGGCGCCTTCCGAGGGAGCGGGGAGAGGGTGCGCGGTCTTCGAGGTCCGGTGGCTCATCCCGGGACGACTGCGCGTGCGAACGCGGGCCCGCACGGCCCCGACAACAGGCACCGCGTTCCCCCGCAGGCGTCGCGTCTGCCGCGCGAGGTCACGTGCGCTTCGGCCGACTCGAACAGCCGACACCCGCTTCAGCAGCTCGATCTAGATGACTCAGGAGCGCGCCAGACTTCGGACGGTCGTGCGCCTTGGTGGCTCGGTGGACATTGTGTCGGGGCGTGTGGCTTGCTCACATGCCGTTGATCCAGATGTCCTTTCGAACACGACACCAACGCTGTGGCACGTTTCACGACACCGCAACGGTGTCCAGGAACGACGACACGACAGTGAGGTAAGCGTACGGCGACATCGCAGCGACGTAAGCGTACGATGACACCATGCAGAGTGAGACGCTCAACGCGAGGTCACTGACTCTTCTCGGGCAGGCGATCCGCCGACTTCGCCTGCGCCGCAGCCTGACGCAGGTGGAGCTCGCCCGTCGTGCTGGGGTGTCGCGCCAGTGGCTCATCTCCATCGAGCAAGGCCAGATCAACGGCCCGGACCTCGGACTCGTGATGCGGCTGCTCGACGAGCTCGACGCCTCGCTCGCCGTGCGCGTGGACGCCGGGGAGTCGTGATGGCCCAGCCACCCCTGGTCGTGATCCTCGAAGGGCGTGTCATCGGGCAGGTCCAGCGCACACGCGCCAACCGACTGCGGTTCACGTACGAGGACGATGCCACGCTCCCTGGTCGCACGCCGCTGTCTCTGTCGATGCCGACCGGTGACCTCTCGTTCGCCGACGAGCGCGTCGAGCGGTGGCTGCGGGCCCTGCTGCCCGAGTCGAACGGCGCGCTGAACGCCGTCGGACGCCGCTATCCGGGCGTCGACCGGAGCGACCCGCTCAGCCTCCTGGCTGCCCTCGGCAAGGACTGCCCCGGTGCCGTCCAGTTCTGCGCGCCCCTGGAGGTCGCGGAGGTCGTCTCCCGCGGCGGCACGCTCGAACCGCAGTCCGCCTCGGACATCGAGCAGCGACTAGCCGAACTCCGCATCAACGAGAACGCCTCGTGGGTGATGCCCGGCGAGCACTGGTCCCTCGGCGGCACCCAGGCCAAGTTCGCCCTCCGCCGCGTCGGCGAGAAGTGGTTCGAGGCCCAGGGCTCGCAGCCGACGAGCCACATCTTGAAGCCCGGCGTGCACGGCATGAAGGCGCAGGCGCTGGTCGAGCACATCTCGATGCGCGCCGCGGCCGCCTGTGGAGTGGACGTCGCCTTCACCGAGCACATCGAGTTCAAGACCGAGTCCGCCATCGTGATCAAGCGATTCGACCGGCGCCCCGAGGGCGAAGGCCTCGCTCGTCTGCACCAGGAAGACCTCTGCCAGGCACTCGGCGTGTCGGAGAAGTACGAGGAGCACGGCGGTCCGTCCGCCGCTCGGATCATCGCGATGCTGCGGGACTACTCCTCCCGTGCTCGGGAGGCTCGTGCGAACGTCAACCACTTCGTCGACGGCCTCATCTTCAACACCATCATCGGCGCCCCCGACGCGCACGCACGCAACTACGCGCTGATGCTCGACGGGGAGAGCGTTCGACTCGCTCCGCTGTTCGACATCTCGACGGGCCTCGTCTACGAGTCGCAGGAGAGCCGGCTGCTTTCCATGTCCATCGGCGGGGAGTTCCACTCGGACAAGATCGGCCGCGAGCACTGGGCCCGGTTCGCCGGCGAGAACGAGCTGGACGAGGAGCGGGTGCTCGACCGGGCGCGAGAGATGGCCGAGGTGGCGCCGGTCGCCATGCGAACTGCACTCGATGAGGTCGACGACGACGACTGGACGGGCGCGGTGGCCGAACTGCGCGAGCGGCTCGTACCGGCCCTCGACGCGCGGACCCGGCAGAACGTCGAGGCCCTCGGCACGTCGGCGTCATGACAGGGTCACATCGGTCCAGGTCATCCGACGAGGCCTCGACCCTGTCGCAACCCCAGATCCGGGCTCGTCAGGCCCTCCGTGGCCGCCGAGAAGCACCTCTGACCTTCCGGAACGCTGTGGTGCGCCTGGGCAGATTCGAACTGCCGACACCCGCTTTAGGAGAGCGGTGCTCTATCCCCTGAGCTACAGGCGCGAGAGCCATGTTGGAAACGTGGTCGAAAATCCGGCGAGGCTCGTGCCGAACACGTCCAGACGTCATCTTGGTGGCCCCGAACAGCGCCGGGCAGGCCCACGGGGCTGTTCGGCGCGCTCGTCAGCCTACCGTCGCGCAGCTCGTGGATGCGCCACTAGCCCCTCGAGGGGGCTGGTGGCGTGCTAGGTGTTGAGAGGCTCAGGCAGCGGAGGCGCGCGTCCTGGCGCGTTGCCGGTGACGGTGGTACCAGTCAGCGACGGCGTTGTGCGCCACGGCGAAGCTCAGCATGACCAGGGCCTGACGCTCAGCGGTCAGAGCGACCATCCGGCCACGGTAGAGCCAGTCGTCGAGCTGGGAGTGGGTCGACTCGGTGTCGTTGCGCCACCCGTACGTGTCGTCGTAGACGGGTGAGCCAGGCGGGTGCATGCGCAGGTGCTCTGCACGGTTGAAGCCGTTGTTCACGTCGGTCGACGACGAGGTGAGTCGCACGAGGTAGGTGTGGCCGCACGGGAGGGTGAGCTCGACGTACCACCTGGCCTCGGGGGCCTTGCCTCGAGCGATGACCTTGCGGGGCAGGATGTGGAAGACGCGTGTGGCGGCGTCGTCGGCGAGCACCTCGAGGACGCCGAGCGCGCCGTTCTGCTTGTACAGACGCGTGCGCTCGTCGCAGATGACGCCGGTGGACCTGTCGACGTGCTGGCAGGTGACTCGCTCGAACTCTTCGCGTCTCGCGGTCTGGCTATGGGGAGGGTTAACGACTGCCAAGCCGGCCTTCATGAGGTCGTCGAGGTGGACGCCGCGCAACGCGCCGTCGTACCGAACCCCGAGCATGCCTGGTGCACGCCTCTTGAGCTCAAGAAGCTTGCGAGCCGCAACGCCCGCTTCTCCCCCGCTGCCCTTCTTCGGGACGAGGGCCAAGCCAAGGATCATCCGCGAGTGCCGTCGAGTGTCGCCATTCTCGTCGATCAGGCGAGCAGACTGCAGGTAGAACTTCGTACCGTCCACCGGGTGCCCGCCACCTTCCGTGTGGTGCTCGAAGTCGATGCGTTGACCGCCGGCGCGCCGATTCTTCAGCACCTCACGGCGCATCAGCATCGCCGGAACGGTCCCGTCACCGGACACGACACAGTGGCGCGGGGGGTTGGCGGCCATCGTCATGGACGACACCAACATGCCGTGCTCCTGGGCCCTCTGAGCCACCTCGACCTCGAAGACTTCGATCAACTTCTCCCAGTGCGGAGCAAGGTAGGTGTCGCGGTGGTAGAGGCATTGCCCCCGAGTCGGTCCGTACTTCGGCAGATCGATCCCGCGCTGCTTCCAGAGCTTGCGAATCCTGCGCCAGACGCTGCGCGTACCCATCCACGAGGCTGCAGCTCGGTGTGAGCCATGTGCGGCGACCAGGAGCATGAAAAGTACGTACACCGACGCGTCATATTCGTTGGGACGGCCAGGACCGTTCTCTTCGCGCGGAGGCAGCGCCTTCACGAGCTTCCACACGATCGGTGCGCGCAACACCTTGTCTCGCCCCGGCTTCAGTGGAGGCCCGCAAGTGACGCGTCGACGGGTGTCGGTGCGTCGTTCTGACGGTAGTAGTTCTCTTCGTGCTCGGCGGGTGGGATCA